>NZ_JBPEHH010000008.1:0-85337 GCF_054177595.1 Haladaptatus ordinarius
TTCCTGTTCTCTTTGGCGGATTTTCTCGGCTTGCTCCTCTTTGAGTTGCTGCTCTTTGGCGTCGAGTCGGTCCTTGGCTTCCCGCAATCGGTTCAGTCGGTCCTCTTGCTCCCGGAGTTCCTCCGGGAGCTCGTCTCCGCGGTATTCCGGACCGTATTCATCGTCTTCTGCTACGTCGATCTCGGCGGCTTCCTCAAGGATGTCATGGATTTCCGCGGTGATCTGCTCACGAGTGCGATTTTGGTCGAGTGCGGCGTCGCCTTGGACGCGACGGCCGTCCAAGGCGACTTCGCCCATCTCGGCCATGCCGGCTTCTCGACAGAGGCGAAGAATCTCGACGAAGAGGTGTTCGAACTCTTCACGGTGGTTCTTTCGAAAGAGGCTGATCGTGCGGAAGTCAGGGTGTTGATTCGCAGCAAGGTAGCGAAAAGCGACGTCTCGTTCGAGGAGACGATCGAGCTTGCGGGAGCTGCGGACGCCGATACAGTAGCCGAAGACGAGGATTTTGAGCATCATGACGGGATGGAAGGGCGGCCGGCCACGGCCGTCCGCCCGTTGGTCTGGATAGAATGGGTCAAGGCGGTTCTCGTCGTCAAGATGATCGATGACATCGGAGACGTAGGCTTCGAGGCTGTCCGGTTGGACCCAATCCGCGACGTTTTTTGGCAGGAGGTGTTGCTGATCTTGATCGTATCGGACAAAGTTGGACGTCATGAGAATCCTTACGCTGTACAGGAGTTTCAGCTAGATAAGATTTATGTCATATGGCTCGAAATCCAGAGAATCTGAGTCATCCCGTCGATGTTTCTTGGACAGGCTCATATCAGGTATTAATCGAAGTTGTAGGGAAAGTAGTCTGCGTTCTGGGATTTCGACGCGTTTGGCACTGTCTAGATAAGGACGAGCAGGTCGAAGAGTTAGTGATTGATGCTACTCTCAAACCTGCTCAGAGAGAGTTTAGACACGGCTACGCTTGAATGTTGGGAGCGTGAGCGGACGGCGACGCCCGTCAGGGCGTTCGCCGTCTGGCTCCACGCGACCGGTTGTTCACTCAGAGAAACAAAATCAATCCTTGCGCTTCTCGGCGTAAAACGATCGCACCAAGCGATTTTTCAATGGGTTCATCGGATATCTGACAGCGTCTCCGACCCGCCGTCGGCAGCGCCGACGCGGGTCGCGGTGGACGAAACCGCTGTCAAAATCAACGGCGAGTGGTCTTGGATGTACGCTGCAATAGACACCGAAACAAAGCTGTTGCTTGATGTCAAAGTGTTTGATCGGCATGGGACCGATCAAGCGGCTGCGTTTCTTTCTGGATTGGTCGAGAAACACGATCTCTCGGACGCGGTGTTTCTCGTTGATGGCTATGGCTATCGGACTGCCCTCTTTCGAATTGGATTGAGCGGTCGGCTCAACTACACAGAACGAAACCTGATCGAAAAGTGGTTTCACACGCTCAAACAGCGGATCGACCGCTTCCATACCTCGTGGGTGGGCAGTCGGCCGAGCGCCCAGCGGTGGCTTGAACAGTTTGTGCATTACTATAACCATCAGCGACCGCATCAATCGCTCGACAATCAAACGCCTGTTGAGGAGGAGCTAAACTAGACAGTGCCCGATCACCGTGTTTGTCTGACCAAGTGGGATGAGGTTGAAGCCGCCCGTCGGTACGGGTTCGAGTTGATCAACTTGCATCTCATGAACGAGAGCAGGTGCGTTGCCAGTATTCTCAACCTCGACTTCGAGGTGATGGTCACTAATATCGAATGTTACTGACCCCACCTCGAGCTGCGGAGAAACCTTCCACGCAACCCTCCCAAGCGTATCACTCTCGGGTGCCGACTTGGAACCACGGTGCGCGACGAGCTGCCACTGTCCCGAAGGCACCTCACGTTCGGAATTCGCAATCGCACCAAAGACATCCTATCGGGGTCGGCTCTCCGGTCGCTCACCACACTACGCAGACGTACTTGCAGAAACGGCGATCTTACCATCATTGGCGACCTCGATTCGATAGCCACCGAAACGAATTGCGGTGGTTCCGATTGCGATTCTGGGATGGGAAGGAAATAGTGGGGTGAGCTGATAATCGGTTGGTCGACGTTTCAAGCGTGGTTTGTGGAGGAAGCAACTTTTCATAGGTATTGAATCACGTCTTTATCAGTCGAAATAACAGGGTCAAAGGGCTGAAGTCGAGGAATCGATTCTTCCATCGAAACCTGCCCTGTATGTCGTTAAAGAACGTAAGCGACAAACCAAACAAGCGGTGATGAACCGAGCGGGCGAGTGCGCATATGCTACTTTGAATTTCAAGACCCTCTCGCTTTGCAAAAAATCTCTGTAACGAGATGCTTGCTTACTTTCAATATTTTTGATTAGAATGTTATTGACTTGAACACTTTTGTGAGGATATGTTATTTTACTATGGTTTATTTTTTGAACAGAGCGTTCACAAAATATGTAACAATATTTTATACATTTGTTCTCGTAGCGGGAGGCTATGGCATGGACGTCAAAACGATCGCTGATAGCAGCACGAAGCAATGTCGGCAGTGGAGTTCTTAACGGGAAACTCTACATCTTTGGTGGGATTAGAAGCGCAACCGGATTGAAAGCAGTCACACAAACATATGTGTATGACCCAACGATTGGGTCGCTCGGAGAATGGAAAGAGCTGCAAGACAAACCCCTCCCGGAACCACTCTGGGGATCTTGCGGGGTTGCAGCAAATGGGAAAATCTTCAGTTTCGGTGGTGCACCGCCAGATAGTCCCTACACAACAGGTGACCCACCAACGGATAAGATCTTTGTCTTCGAGCCAGACACGGGCTGGCGAGAACTCGGAGAAAAATGCCCGTACCCGAATTGGGCAATGGGTGGCGTATACAATCCTAACGATGGCCTCATCTATTGTATGGGAGGGGGGACGTCTGTAGATTGGGGACTAGCGCATCCGAATGACGCTACTGCGTACACGAGCACAGGCGCAGCACGCTTTGACTGTAAACGGATCTGGACATTCGATCCGACGAGTGAGACCGTAGAGAACGGTAGTCTTGCGCTAATGGGCCAAGCAAAGCGGTGGCCTGTCGCTGCCCATGTTCTTGTGAACAATCAACACTGTATTCATGCGACTGGGGGCTGGAAAGGTAACTTTGGACCCACGGACACGAACTATCGATATAACACAGAAACGAAAACGCTTTCTACAAAACGGGTCACGCCCAGGTCCGGATATTTTGCGACGCGAAATAACCCAGTGATCAACAATCGCATGTATCTTAGCTACCAACTCGTTGGAACAAAATATCCTGATTCATATTTGTTGAATCACGTTCGCTACAATCCTTCAGAAAATACCTACACAACACTCGGGTCAACACTTGCACCAAAACGGACAGGCTCTGGGAGTGGAGTGATTAACAATAAAATATACGTCGCTGGAGGTCACTACAAAAAAGATACGAATCACATCTGTATTGCAGATATGGATATGTTCTCTCTGTAACTCGGGCTACAGCTGCTGGCACTCATTTTGCCTATTCGAAACAAGTAGATCATGGATTTGCATAAGATATTATTTGATAACAATCATTATTCGATCTATGGTACTCCGTTCTGAGCCGTTGAAAACGTCGGCTGCCGACTTCAGAGTCGATAATATACGTTACTTGTGAAATGTGTGTGGGAAGTCACCAACTAACAAAGGTTCGATATCTCGTTTGGTGGCGGGTAAAATGATACACGACATCACCAGACGTTTTTTCTCGGAGTAGTCGTACTCATCATCGTCACTGGAGGGATTGCCAGAGCATCAGTACACCAAGAACACACGCAAACTACGCCTTTGACTGCGGCAGGTGGGAGTAACGAGCATGATGCGGATCGTACCCAAGTAACCGAGTGCAACTATTCGAAGCTGTCCAGCAGTGTTTCGACCGCAGTTGTTGAAGTAGTAACCCACAATAGGGGTTCCGCGTGGGAGGCCTCGGGATGGATATATGAAATAAACGATTCAGGCGCGTACATCATTACAAACTGGCACGTGGCTGAACAAGGAAATCCGACGGATATCAACGTTCGATTTGAAGGTGGTCGATGGGCGGAAGCCACTGTTGTCGGGGCGAACGAACTCACTGACATTGCAGTGATTCGAGTAGAGAATGTCCCCGAATCAGCCAGCGCGCTACCGATCAGCCAAGATTTGGCTATACGGGGAGAAGGGATAGCCGTCTTCGGTTCACCGTACTATTATGAGGAGTCGATTACTGAGGGCATTATTAGCGGTGTCAACCGATCATGGCCGGTTCGACTGCCGTTCCAAGGCGTCACACGTCCGACGACACCGATGATACAGACGGACGCGAGTATCGAATATGGGAGCAGCGGCGGGCCGTGGGTAAATTGTCAGGGTGAAGTCGTTGGAATGACGGTACTTGGCCCCCACATCTGTGACGAACTTCGGCATCTCGTCGCGGGCACTTCGCGTGATAGTCCCGGCCATCATCGCCAATGGGTCGTACCCTCTCTCGTACCTCGGCACTGAAACGATTGATGTAGACGAGACTGTTGCCGAAGTGAACAACATCAACACTGCGCGAGGAGTGATGGTGACTAATCTGACCGCAGATAGCCCGGCACGGAACAAGCTGCGACCAGCTTCCACTATTTCGAAAGAAATTAGGCAGTATCCGATTCCCGTTGGTGGCGATGTTATCCTCGCCGTTGATGGCGTCCCCATCAACGATTTGGAAGACCTCTACACGTATCTCTACTTGGAAACTCGCCCAAACGAGACAGTGACGTTCACTGTCCTTCGTAACGGAGAGCAGTAAAAAGTACAGGTAACTGTGAGCGAATATCCGGCATTGCCGCCACCAACACCGACAACCACACAACCGACAGTTACCGAGACGACAACGACACGAACTACGACGGAATTGCCTTCAATTGAGACGGCGACGAATGGTCGGAAATAACAGACGAGCATATTTATTTAATAAAACATTCAAATATGGGCGACATAGGTAAATTTATGTCCTCTGGTTTAAAGGACAATGGTCGCCGATTGATGTGCTCTCTATAGCGTACAACCGGGTAACGGGTAGAAAATGGATGTCACGAGTTCCTGTCTACGAAGACTGCGCTTCCTACGTAACTTACGATAGCATTCGTCTTTAGCTAAGACTCACACCTCGGTTGCGTAGCGGTAGCGAGCGTCTCTTGCAGTATTGATCGTTGCTTGTGGATCTTCTGCGCGTCCTCGATCAACCGCTCCAACAGCGGCGGTGGCGAGTAGCCGAGATACTCACCCAGTTCGTGGAGGATGAGCTGGGCGTGCGACCGGAAGGTCGCCGCCCAGCGTTCCGGCGGAAACACGATCTCATCATCGGCCTGCTCGGTGACCAGATCCAACAACTCACGGCTCACCAACAGTGATAGCAACGCTGCGTACAGCAAGATTTCCACGACAACAGGGTTGCGTGTGTCAAACTCGTCTAGTTCGTACTGCGTCTTCAACTCACGGAACAGCGTCTCTACCTCCCATCGACACCGATACAGCGTCGCTAAATCCGCCGGCAGGAACTCCTCTCGCGGCAGATTCGTGATGTACAGATGGTAGTCGTCGGCGTCCACAACGGGGACGCCGACCACGCGGAACCGCTTCGTGTCCAGTGAGCGCGTACCCTCGTACTGCCCGCGCTTGAACTCCACTTCGACCTCAACGTCGATGTACTTCCGCGAGAGGTCATCGACCACATCGTGGATCTGCTCGCCTTCCAAGGGAATGGCGCGGGCGCGCCATTCCCGTAATTCTGTCGTTATCACCGGATTAGCGCTCTTCTTCAACCGACTCACGAAGTAGCCGTCGTTCTCGTCGATTAACGCAAAGCGGCGGTACTTGAAGTACGCTAGGTCGAACAAAACGAGCCGTCCGCACAGCCACGACCCCGTCTTAAACAGCGTGCTGTCGTGCGTTTTCTCGTCAGTCACGTCGAGTCGTTCAATCGTTTGGTCGGTGGCGTTGTGGAGCAGGTGGAGCTTCGCTCCAGCCTGCTCCTCGTGGCGGGCTTGGAACTCCTCGGAAAGGAACTTGTGCAACCGCAACACCGTTCCATCCGCGATCATCACGTCTCGGAATCGGTCGATATCAGCATCAACAGTGGCGGGAACAGCGACCTCGTCGAGACCCCGCTCGACGAGGTCGCGGAGGTACTCTGCGAGTGCTGGCGTCAACCGGTGATAGAAGCCGCCGGGAGAGATCGTCTCGTCAGCTGTCGAGTTGTAGCTCCGTCTGAACCCAGCGAGTGTTCGGCTCTCGCCTGCGGCGAAGCCGAACACGAGCGCCCACACGAGGACAGGAATCTGGAGCTTTCCGTCTCGTTCGACCACGCCGAGTTCCTCGGCGTGATCTTCGAGGAACTCGGAGGGAAACAGTGTAGTAAGCCGACGCATGATTCTCGATGAGGAGGCGTCTGTGTGCACAGCGGACATCTCCTCATTCCTCTCGAAAAGTAGCCTCGATAAGCCGCCGCTGTCACGTGATTCTACTCTTAGCTAAAGACGAATACCTTCGCGCTTTACGTACTAAAGACCGGGCGGTTCATTGGCATTTACAACGCTTCCATCATTGCAGTAAAAACGCACAAATAAACGATTTTAACGATGTCTCACTATTCTACGCTGTTTAGCAATTCTCAGGGGTCCAGCGAACTGCGTGTACCTGTGATTGACCGGGAATTGGTTGCTCACCTGTGGAACTCCATCCCGTGATTTCGCCAGCTGAATTAATGCTTGAAGCTGCAGCTAGATCATTCCCAGGATCACTCTGGAGCAAGGGAAGTTCCTGCATTCCTTCGCTTTCAGTCCAAATGAATGCGTGATAATCTAATTGTGATGTATAACTCTGACCGACAATTTGGCCACGTGAATTGATGTCGGAGGCGACACTCTCGTTTCCACCTAAGTGACCTAAATCCTGCATTCCGTCTTTTTTCGTCCAGAGAAATGCATGTTGTGCTCCATCCGAAGTCTGACTGTGCCCCACAATGTGTCCCTTTGAATTAATGCCAATGGCAGCACTGTTGTACCCACCAAGGGTTCCGAGATCCTTCATTCCGCATTTCGGTGTCCAAACAAACGCGTGCTCGGCACCAGTGTCCGTTTGGCTTCGGCCTACAATTTGCCCGCGTGAATTGTTGTCAAAAGCTATGCTTGTGAATCCACCAAGAGTTCCAAGGTCTTGCATTTCACCGTTTGCTGTCCAAAGGAAGGCATGTTCCAACCCATCAGACATAGTGCTTTGTCCAACAATCTGACCACGAGAATTAATGGCTTCAGCATAACTGTCCGCTCCACCAAGGGTACCAAGGTCCTGCATCCCCCTTTTTTGCGACCACAAGAATGAATGTATAGTTCCATCTCCTGTTTGACTCCCTCCGACGACTTGACCTCGAGAATTGATATCTGAAGCACTACTATATGTTCCTCCTTCTAATGTTTCTAGATTTTGCATTCCCTTCTTCTCGGACCAAATGAATGCATAAACAGGGAATAACGAATCAGTAGTTGTGCTTAGCCCAACAATATGACCAGTGGTGTTAATACCGTATCCCCAACTGTTGAGGCCACCAAGTGTCCCGAGGTCGGTGATCGTGTATTGTGTTGCAATTGATGGAGTGTTTTGTTTCTTCTTATTGGTTTGGCTTCTTCCAGTGTTGGCAACCTGCTTTAGGCCACTATCAGACTGTGGAAATCTGGACATCCCATTTAGTAGTCCAAGACCACCAATGCCCCCCAAAAAGCTCCGCCGGCCGACTGGCCCTCCTGTGTGATGGGTTGTGGACATATCATTCTGTTCACTTTCCTTCGAGTCAAATCGCTTGTCTTCCTCTGACATCAGTCTATTATACATGGTTAGAGGTATTAAAGGAACAACATTGTTTAGTAGATTTAACACGGTAAGCTACTCTTACTGCCGTTCTATTTAAATAGGAGAGGATCTGTAGAATACTATCGACAACTACTCGTCGCAGGCAGGAGTACAATCATATCCATCCTCTACAGAAACGCAAGAAGGCTATCGAACGGCGAGTAGTGACGGAGATCGTCTGATTCATCTGGTTGCTAGTCACCAGTATTCTCCTTAATTTCAGATACCTACACTGCTCCAAGTACACCAGCCACAAAGACATCGATTGTCCTACCGACTGTATCCATTGCAACTCTCATATGAATGAATATTCCTCAGAATTTGTCTGGTACGTCACTTCTTCGGCATCCCGTCATCAGTGACCTCAAGCATCCACAATCATTGCCACCAATCTGGGTACAATCTTCTGAAATACGGGATAGTGGGAGCAGATTTCAGGGGAGTACTTGTCATTAGTTCTATCGTTGCGTGCTACAGTGCGCGATCAGTGATTATCTGCCATACGTGCGCAACGTGATCAGTGATCGCGTCACCAGTTGTGGACCCCGAGGAAAGGGTATCGTATTAGAAGTGAAATGCCATTCATCATAGAATCTTTTCATTTCCCCTTTCTAACCGTAAGAGGTGGCCATAGACGATCATCTAATCATAATCGCTATCCGTGTAACGAGGTGCGGTTTTTGATTGTAGCCGATTAGGCCGGAAACAGAATTCAGGACTAGTCAAATATATTTGTATAATATTTAACTGTTTATGGGGCGTACTCCTCAGTTGGTCATGGAAATCAACTGGAAAGCTATCAGCGCAGGGTTTCTCATCGATTTCATTCTCGCACTACTCTTTACGTGGCTTATTCCGCCCGCTCTAATATCTGTGCCTGTGAAGGTGATTCCTGGCCTCATTGGTGGTCTCACTGCCGGCTTGATGGTGGTAGGTGCAACTCGTGGGGCTACTAATGGGCTGATCGCAACCCTGTTCGTCGCAATTATCCTCTTCGTCAGTTTTGGCGTATCTGGATTTTTTGTGAAAATGATAGCTTGGTCAAACACATTGGGTTTGGGCATCTTTACTCTACAGATCCTTTCAGGTGCTGTTGGCGGCTTTATCGGGGGATGGTTCACGGGTCGTCGCGCTACCGCTCGTGAAACCATTAAAGAAACCAGCTGATTAAATTGAAGTCCAGTATTATAGAGAGATAATGGAAAGGCAACCCTCTGTCACCGATCTATCTCCTCGTGTCCATCACTCATTAATTGTCATAGCCGAACCAGACGATATCTTGATCAAGGGTCGCGAAGCAGATGACCACAAGTGTGGATACAAGGACGTGCCCATCTAACGGTTGATGTCGAGGTATACCGAGAATACGATGATGCTCAAGCGTATACTGACTGCTCTCGCGTCACAAATCATTGATTTTCTACCGCCTAAAATTATGAGCGGTAGTCAACACAAATAAGTCGCCGCTTTCGGAGATGTACGAAATTCGTGATCGAGAGGTGTACTCGAGAGGTGTACTATTGACAGCTGTCTTCCCTCGAGAGTAATAGTTGATTGTTGTTCTGAGGTACTGTGGTAGCATCTGAACCAGATTGTAGGGTTATTGGATTGTGACCTATGGACATGTATTTAAGTAAGGCATAATTATTTGATACTAAATACTAAATAATAAGTAACTGGTAATGACAATAGACAGATCAACCTACAACACACGCCAGTCAAACCACCACTTCCGTAGCCGTGGATCATCATTTGGCCGTCGCGGATTCCTTGGAGGTATTAGCAGCCTTGGTGCACTTGGAACGATCCCCAGTATTGTTCCAGCTCGTAGTGGATCTGCGGCTTTCAAACAAGAGAGTCACAATGCGAGCCAAGGGACCGACCCGTATACGATCACTGATCTCGGGACTCTTGGCGGAACCTCAAGCAATGCCTTCGACATTAATGCACGTGGAGATGTCGTTGGGGGAAGCGAGACGAACGATGGAGAGCATCACGCATTCCACTGGACAAAGAAGGTAGGGATGACCGATCTTGGGACGCTTGGTGGCTCTCATAGCTTGGCGTCTGCGATTAATACACGAGAAACCATTGTCGGTGGGAGTGAAACTGCTGATGGATACGAGCATGCGTTCCGGTGGACAGAGAGCTGTGGGATGGAAGATCTCGGTACCCTTGGAGGTTCCTTGAGTATTGCTGACGGAATCAATCAACGAGGGGATATCGTCGGGACGAGTTTTACGGGCGAGGGCTATCCCCGTGCCGTTCGGTGGACAGAAAGATAGCTGTCTCTTTCCATTCTTATTTCGAGCTTAGTGCTATGTGAAAGCAACAACTAAGACGTCCAATGTTTACAAATAGGAGGCTAGTACCTCAGGATATACTTAGTCGGTTCGTCAGATTTTGTTTAAAGAGAACTCAGCGGACCATTTTGAGTTGCAGCCGAAGGAAAAGAAAGAGGAAGACCGTTTAGGCCAGTATAAAATACTAACCAACGAGCAACCTACTGATTGTTCTTTTCAACATGATCAGTCAAAAAAGTCGGGTGGACCAAGCACCGTCACGCTACTGTCTTTCTTCTTGCTGCTACCGACTGCGATGGCGGTATTGTCGTCCTGAACGTTCACGTTCGTCTGCTCGACCCACTGACCTTGGTTGACGTTGGCTTTGGCGTTCTGTTCGTTTTCCTGGTCTTGCGCGGCAACGTTGCCGATGAATCCACCCGCGAATACCGACATAACGAGCGCCAGTGCAACCAGAAGTCGAGTTGCTTTTTTCATGGTTGGTAGTTCTTCGGCGATTCCGTGACGAGACACCACTGCCGCCCTCACCCGGAACCACCTCGGGAACTACTGTCGACGGACGCCTACATTAACCAGTGTGATTGTTCTTGTTTTTTCACCGATCTTAACGATTCAACAGGCGTTCTATCTTAAGCCGCTGTGAGTTATCCCACGGTCGTGGGTAAGATGCTTAGTTTGGCCTTTGACTCTTCTTAGAAGTATCTACCATCTATAGAATGACCACCGGAAGATACTGGCAAGATGATACTATCTTCAGTGATGCGGAACCTACGCCTCTTCGAGGATTTCCTCGGCGTTCTCAGGCCGAGAGGGACGCTTTGTCCGTGGAATAGCTCTCGACAACCCGAGGTTGTCCAAAAACTTAGCAAGATAGTTTAGATGGTACTCAACGCCGAACTCCTCGTTGAGGAGATGCTGGATCTCTTGTGATTTCCACGGCTGACCTTCTCGAAGAAGTTTGAGGAGCTGTTTCTGTTCGTCTTCATCGAGCTTCGGGGGCCTGCCGCCCCCGAAGTTCGGCGTCAGTTGCCCGAGACCACCGTCATTCCAGCGACGAGCCCAGCGACTGCCCGTCGAAGCAGATTTTCCGACATCGTCGGCGGCTTCCTCTAGTGTCGCACCCTTGTAGAGGCGTTTAACGAACGTGAGTCGTTTGGTGATCTTTGGATCGTCTGCTTTGTCCAGCAGACGATCCAACTCATCCTCGCTCAGATGGTGGGCGATTTCACGCCGACGATCTCCACCCATTATTCACTTCTTTCCCTCTATGCCCAAAACTTCTGTCACTCATTATACGATATTGGGATAAATCTACTGTACTAACTGCGAGAGCTGAAAAGTAGCAAAACGTATTTGTATTCCGTTTAAGACAGCAGATGGAAAACCGCGTTCGGTCGAGCGGACGAATTCCATCAAAACCGAGTTCCTCATCGAAGTCGTGGTAGTCCGCGACCTGATAAACTGGTATATACTCAATTCGCTCGGAAAGCACCGATATTTGGACTGTGGCCTTGAGTGAACCCTCGTTCTCTATGATTACTGGGATCTTAGTATCTTCATTCCTAACTTAAATGTACCGGAGAGGTTCTTAGTCTGAAAACGCTCCTCTCATTTTACGTCTTTTACTTCTCTCGTTTGGGGTACCAACCCTAAACGCAGCTGAGAGGCAGTCGTTCGTGATGCCAAGGGACGAGAACACACTCAATACGAACCTCAACTTCAGAGAACATGGATTCCGACAACCGACGAACCACACGCAGATCCGTCTTAAGTAGTACTGTAATCGCACTTACCGGCCTTGCTGGCTGCGCGAGCCTTGGTGGGACATCGAATGAATCGACGCAAACGAGGCATCGCCAGACCACCACAGGTCGTCGTACGACGACGCAGACGACTACTACAACCAGTGAGACAACTACTACAACCAGCGAGACGACCGAGACCACGACGCAAGACGAACCGGGATACATCGATTACCACTGGCACGGCCAGCTCTTCTTCGACATCGATGGTCAACTCGTCGATTTCGACCGCCCGGCGTACTACCTCGACAACTTAGAGAAGCAACAGCCTGAAACGGTGTACTTCCATTTCCACGACTCTGCCCACGGTCCGAACGAGTGGAGTAACGAAAAGAAAGTTATCACGTTCGAACGGGGTCTAAATCTCCTCCCGAATATCGCATATCAAAATCGTGGTGGCAGCCACGTCGTCGGATATAACGGAACGATGTATCACGGCGGACGCTCCGGTATGGACGTTTCTATTCGCGAAGGAACCGAGGATATCGACCCGACAAAATACGAAATCGAACACGCCGACCAGTTCTGGGTTAGTATCTCGACAGAGAGTAGGTCTGGCGGGAACGGTGACACGCGGTCAGGGAAAATCATGTTCGATATCAACAACCGCCGACTGGACTTCACAGCGTCGAAGTACCAGCGTGCCAGGACGAAGCGGTTCCAGTTCGAGAACAGCGAGCCACCGTACTACGGGTGGACAAACGCAGGAGATCCGATTACGGTCGCAGAGGTATTCGACCAGCTACCGGATATTTCCTACACAAACCGTGGTGACCACGTTATCAAGTACGCGAGTGGCGACAGCCACGGTGGGACGTACAAGGCGTCCGACGAGGGAACGGAAATCAGCATTCGACAGCGAGCGACCGACATCGATCCCTTATCATATGAACTGCAAGACGGCGACATCATATGGGTGTACGTACATAGTGACACCGCTCCGGACAACGAACACTGATTTCAAGAGAGACTAATATGACCGAATATACACTTGCCTTTAAGCCCGCGATCGGGTTGTATGGCCGCCATGATCCCAGTGCAGTACTCTTCGAAGATGGTGATGTTGTCTACGGTATCGAAGAAGAGCGACTATCCCGACAAAAACATGCACCAGAGACGTTCCCGAACAAAGCAATACGTGCTTGCCTCGACTACCGTGATCTCGACCTTTGTGATATCTCGCAGGTGATTCTTCCCTACGATCCCTCACTCCAATCGAAGATCCTCGATCACTATTTACGAGATATGCTTCGCCTTGATGGCATCGATTCGAAGCTACGTCACTTGGAATGGGTCGTGAAGTCACAGGTGCAAGGGGAGTTTTTCCCAACCAAACAAGTCGAAACCCGATTAGCTGAAATTGGGACTCCTGTGCCGCCGATTGAGACGAAATCGCACCACGCTTGTCATGCTGCCAGTGCGTTCCATCCGTCCGGATTTGACGAAGCACTAGTGCTTACCGTTGACGCCAAGGGAGAGTACGACTCGACAGTCGTTTGGCGGGGTGACGAAGACGGTCTCTCGCGGATCCGAACGTACGAGCATCCCAATAGTCTTGGTCTCTTCTTCGCTGTCATCACCGAGTATCTCGGGTATCGGATGTTCAACGGGGAGGGAAAAGTGATGGGTCTGGCACCATACGGTGAGGAGAACGAAGCGATTGAAAACGCCCTCAGAGATCTCGTTACTCCGGGTGTTAACTATGACGTGACAGAGCTCACGAAGCGGTGGGGCACAGACTATGGCGTTCGAAAACTAGAAGAGACACTCGGCCGTCCACGAAACGACACGCCGGGCGAGTTCGACCAGTGGCAGAAAGATCTCGCGTATGCCGCTCAACAGTTCCTCGAAGAGACTGTCCTCGACATCACGACGACGTATACGAACGCTCTCGGTACAGCAAACATCGGGCTGGCTGGTGGTGTTGCATTGAACTGTAAGATGAACCAACGGATTATCGCGTCGGATGCTGCTGAGAACGTATTTATCCAACCGGTTGCCCACGATGCTGGGTTGGCACTTGGCGCAGGATGGCTCGACCAATCACCAACTGACGTACCCCAGATGACTGATGTCTATCTCGGCTCCGAGTACGACACTGACGAGATCATCAGTGACTTAGAGACGAACAAAATCGAGTACGAACGTCCCGACGACCTCGAACGCTACGTGGCAGAGCGACTCGCCGACGGGGCACTTGTTGGCTGGTTCTGTGGCCGCATGGAGATGGGGCCACGTGCACTCGGGAGTCGAAGCATCCTCGCCGATCCGCGAACGATCGCGTCCCGTGACCGAGTGAATAAGTTCGTCAAACACCGTGAGGAGTGGCGACCATTTGCCCCGTCGATGCTCGAAGACGCCGCCGAAGAGTATCTTGAAAACGGTCGCCCAGCGCCATTCATGATTACAGCGTCTGACGTCAAACAAGAGAAGCGGGCCGATATCGAGGCAGTCTTACACCCGGCAGACGACTCGACACGGCCACAAACCGTTCACAAAGAGCAACATCCACGATATTACAAACTCATCTCGGAGTTCGCCGACATCACCAGCGTTCCAGTGGTATTGAATACATCGTTCAATGATCACGCCGAACCGATCGTTGAGACGCCGACGCAGGCGCTCAAGGATTTCTATGGAATGGGACTGGACGTCCTCGTACTCAACAATGTGATCGTTGAGAAATCACCGAATACGTCGATAGAGAGACCGTCACAACGAGTAGATAGCCGACAGCCGAAACGAGACACGCTGGTGGAGCTTCAGACCTGAACTGCTAGTTTATCTTCATAGAGATTCTCTAAGTAGTATTCAGACTGGTTCTGAAGTACATCATGCCACGAACCCAGCAGTACGTTGTCAATCTGTCTGCCGACGAACGAGCTGAACCCGAAGCGATGCTAGCGGCTGGAACGCACAAAACGCGCTGTTCTCACGCGTGCGCGCTGTCTGTTACACGCGGAAGAAGCATGTCATCGGTTGTGATCGAGTAACTCGCGACGAGTTTCGAATTCGTCGTCCGAGAGTTCGCCACGAGCGTACGCGAGTCGCAACTCTTCAAGTGCACTGTCCGTTTCACTCGGTGGAGTGCGAAGAAGGGTTCGATAGAGAGCGTACCCGATCCCGATGAGTATGACAAGCCAAATCAGCATCATCCCCAATCCCCACCATGGTGAGACGCTCCCGGCATATCTGCCGTCCATCATCCATCCACCTCCCCAGCCCATCATCGGAAACATAACAACCATCATCAATACCGGAAGGAGGACTAATACGGCCAATATTGCAACGATGCTTCGGGCAAGCGTACTATCGACATCTGATGTCGTCATAGTATCGTGTAGTACTTCAGATGTTATACCCGTTTTGTGAGTGTTGAGGATACGTTGTTAATTCCGCCATTGAGCAATACATGGATTTATATAGCGTTTGTTAGAGAGGTAGTTAGGACAAAACATGACTCTCTCCTAACTTCCCATCTCCACCTACCTTTAAACACTCTCTCGCTTGCATTACAAGGCTATAGATGTAATGAACAAGGGTTCAATCGAGATTCCGGACATAGGTTCGATAGTTCGTTAAGCAGATCCAATTTGATTTCTATCATGTATGGAAAGAAACCGTAAGTACCCGATTCAGATACTCATATACACCACTTTGGTTGCTAAGGCTCCTCAAAGATAAATGTTCGCTCTCAGTGCTATGTGACACTGTTGTACTCCCAACGATTGGTATATGCTCTGACCAGTCGCCGTCGAATCGCCGAAGTTTGAACGAGACGAGCAAGCAATTTCGGTCGCTGAACAACACGTGTGTACACCCGCCACGGACATCGGGTCACATCGTTGACGGTCAGTCCATCAATAGCCGTTGCAATCTGGGCGACAAGCAGTACGTCATTGGTATCTTCCAACACGCCCCGCATCAGTGTTGCAAGCCGATATTCTGACTTCATCTGCTCATAGAGGTGTTGTGGATAGTCGGATTCGTTACTCTCTCGAACCAGTCGTGCGAGAAGATTCGATGAACGAATTGCCTGACAGATTCCTTCACCCTGATAGCGGTTGGCGATTCCAGCAGCATCACCAACGAGGAACACACCCTGTTCGGGATGAAGACGTTCTGGATTGAGGCTCGGCCCTTGGGGAATCGTGGCAGCGTTAACATCCTCACGATTAGGTTGTGGAATGTCCATCCGATCACAGGCGCTCCAAAGCGCTTCTATGTAGTTGGTGGGGCGATCGGTCCCGGCCCACCCGATTCCAATGTTTGCTCGGGTCTTAGTTTTCGGAAAGCACCACCAGTATCCGACGTATCCCTCAAAGACGATTCGTGGCAGATGAAGATACTCAGCAAACTCACCTTCGACGTCAGCGTTAAGCGCAATCATATCGCCAGTATACTGATTCGTTTCACCTGCTGCTTTGGTCGTGAGTGATGGGTGGCCTGTCGCGTCAACCACGTAGTCGTAAGCTTCGACGAGTTCCCAGTACTGGCCAATCGAGATGTTTATTTCATCACGGACATCCACTGCCGGGCCATCCTCACCGGTGGCAAGTCGTGTGGCCCATTGGCGCTCCACGACATTTCTGTCCGTGATGTATCCGTATTTTGGATCAATACTTGATGTGGCGAGTGGTGGTTTGTTTGCGTGATTCGCAGAGCCATAGATTTCGATTTCGAACTGCTTGACACGGTTTACGAATCCGTTCTCGGCGATTTTTTCGAGGGGAACAACGAAGCCTCGTTGATTGCCTCACCACAGTTGACTCGCTTATCATCGTATGACTGGCGCTCGAACAGGGTTACATCTGCGAATTCTCGAAAACGCTCTGCGGCAGCGAGCCCAGCGACAGCCCCTCCGAGCACTGCAACCGTTGGCTGATTTACTGATGATTGCACGTCACCACGTCGTGCCATTTTACTACTTACGTTCCTCGTAGTGCTATGTTTTTCCCCCGTCTTTCCGGATCCCGGCCAAGAATTGTGGATATCAGGCTTCAACAGACGGCAATCGTTGGCGGTCAGTTCTGGTGAATCAAACGGCTGAAGTTTATCTTAGAGACCGTTGAACACTCTTTTCATGCCACATCCGGGGATTGGGGTACACGCCATTTTCGGCGAGTTATCGGCGGTGTTGTTTCTCTGGACGTTCGTCGAATTCTATCGTGGCGTTGACCAGACAAACATAGCACGCGTACGGCGTATTTCGCTTGTGGCACTTGGTTCATTGGCGGTGGCGTGGATCGTTGGTGGCAACTACTACTTAACCGGCTATCAGCAGATAAAAGACGTCATCGTCAGTGGCCCCCAACCGTGGAGTCACGAAATCTTCATGGAAGCAAAGGAACATATTTTCCTATTCCTTCCTGGCTTAGCGCTTCTTCAGGCGGGGGCGTTGCGGACACGCGACGAATTTACTGGCGATGCACGGTACGCACTCCTTGTTATTACAGGTCTTCTTGTCCTCACTGCCTTCGTAATGGCCGGGATGGGGTACCTGATATCGAGCGGCTTCCGTGCGGCAACGGGCCCGACGACGCTCCTCGGAGGGAGTATCTAACATGGCAAATACCTCTTTGTATCGGTACTATGTCGCGGCGGTCGGTACTATCTGGTTTGTCACTGCAGTCACGCTTGCGACGGAACTAATACCTGCTCTCAAAGATTTGATTGAGGGAGTGTTTCTCCACCACTGGCTTGGCAAGAGCGTTTTGACGCTTATCGTCTTCGGACTCCTCGTTCTCGTCACGCCTGAACGGAACTTCGACGAACGGCGGTGGGCGAACTACGTACTCGGAAGCGTCGTTGTTGGCGGGCTCGTCATTCTTGGTTATTTCGTTTTTCACTACTTCACGACGTGATCAGCTAAGACAACATTATGATAATCGGGTTTCGGCGGTGACTCGAATACACTGCTAACGAACGAAAATCACACCATCATATATGGGCCTGAAAGAATGTGGTTGGTCTTAATTCTCTGTCTCCTCCGTCTCAGAGCCGCTCGTGTTCTCACTGCGTGGCGTCGAAGTGTACGTCATGTCGACGCTCTGGTTGAGTCGGGAAAGAAGCAGTCGGAGTGCCGTTACTCCTGACACGAGCGCAGCCCGAGACTCGTGATTTTGATCCCAAAATTCTGTAGACGTGTATCGACTGGTGTCATCTTGCAGGGTGTCGATTATTTGAGTGAGTTCGTCAGTCAGTACCTTGTCCTCCACGTCAACTGCCCTGTCAACAGCCATCAATGGTGTGGACTCAGCCTCTGTCTCGTCATCACTACGTTCTTCGAGTCGCTGGAGTTCCGCAGCAAACATTCGAAGTAATCCAAGGCTCGTCTCGAGGAGGACGTGGTGCTCTGGATGTTCCTGCCAATACGCTGCTGATGTGTACTCGGGAACGTCGGCTTGAATATCTTGAAGCAATTCGTCGATATCGTCAGTCCAAACATTGACGAGGGTACGAATCACCTCCCGCCGGAACGCTGCTTCTTCAGGGGCCGACGAGGAGGGGGCCTCACCGCCGATACCGCCCTGTCCGAGAAGTATCCAGTCGACCAATTCACCCCACGCCCGATCCAGTGTGGCCCGCGGTGTCGCCTGTTTCGCGAGCTCCTCGGCGACGATTGGCCGGATTTCCTCACTAAAGCGGTATTCAGGCGCGAGTACGAGCGTGAGTGACTCTGCTGTGACGACGGCTTTTGCCTGAAGAACCATCTCAGAGGGGAACACAACACCGTGTTCCGCTCCGGCATAAACGATTTCAAGGTATGTCTGCGCAAGACTCCGTTCTGAGAGATCCTTGTCATAGAAGCGGTCGAGGAGAACATCGTACGCGTCCCGATAGGAGTCTGTGTCTGCTTGTTCAGTCGATTCAGCCATCTCGATGAGGTGGTGAAACGCTCGGTCGCGCTGGCGACGCGTTATCGCAATCCAGTACGCGAGAAAGCGATCTCGCTGGTCGGGTCGCATCCGGCCGACCATCCCAACGTCAAGTAGTGCGATCCTCCCGTTCCGCTGGAAGAATATATTGCCGGGGTGGAGATTTGCATGGAAGAATCCGTCAGCGACGAATATCTTGATGAGCAGTTCCGAGAGGCGCTGTGCAAGCGTGTGCCGGCGCTGCTCGGACACAACGTCTGCAACCTCATGGAGCCGCATCCCGGATACCTTCCCCATCGTCAGTACGCGTTCCGTCGTCAACTCCCAGTACACGGCGGGGAACGTCACGTCGTCCCAGTCCTCGAAGTTCCGACGAAACTCCTCGAGGTGGTGTCCCTCGACATCGAATTCCAACTCTTTGAGCGTCCAAGAGGCGAATTCGTCGACGATACGGGTGAGTGGAAGGGTACGGGGTGTGAGACGAAGGGTACTCACAATCCAGGCGACCGAGCGAATAATCCGGAGATCTCGTTCGACGCGATTTCTGATACCTGGCCGCTGTACCTTAACCGCGACCTCGCTACCATCGTCGAGCGTCGCGAAATAGACCTGACTGAGTGACGCTGATGCGATGGGATTGGTGGGAAAGTCTACGAACAGATCCTCGGGAGGTGCCCCGAGTTCGTCTTAGATAACTGCCCGAGCCTCCGTTGACGCGAACGAAGGAACGTTCTCTTGGAGGTCTTCCAACCGCTCGGAGATCTGGCGACACCAGATCCGGTCGCGTCGACGCAATTTGTCCGAGCTTGATGAATGTCGGGCCGAGTCGAACGACGAGTCTGTGGATGTGTTCCGGCAGTGGTTCTCGATCGAAGTAGTACCGAATCGTCTCGTGGCACGTCAGCCCCAGTATCTCGATGAATCGATCGAGGGTCCGCAGAGCCTCTCCAAACCTATTGCCCATTGTTATCTGTCTCCTTCGCATGGTTCCAGAGCCGTTTGAGATCGCGGAATTCTCGGTTGAACTTTGGGGAGGGAAGAGCCTCGGCAAACGTCTCAGACAGTTCGACGAGAAGTTCCTCGTACGAGATGACTCGGTCTGGTTCGAGTGTCAACGCTTGCTCGGGCCACGGCCGTCCTTCCTGTAAAGGCCAGTCGTGCGCGATACGCCGGTTCGCATCGAACAGGTAGGACGTGTCCTCCTCGGTGAGCTCGCCATTCTCCATGAGCCGCTGGAATCCATCGGCTTCTTCGTAGATATGGAACGTCTCGAACTCGATGTCGAAGCCGGGAAGGGTTCCGAATCCACCGAACACAGGGAGGTACTCCGCTGGCAAGTCGATGTAGAGGACGTGATATGCAGTTGTGCCGCTATCTGCGCGTTGCGTGAGTTGGAGCGACGTTCCGATGAACACTTTCCTCCACTCGGCGAACGGGGCCCGCCACGCGAACCGTCGATTCCGCTCACACTCGGTCACAATGCCGTAGTGCATGACGTGTCGATCCCTCGGTTTTTCCCAGATGAAGAATCGTGAGCCGACGCCGCCGTCCTTGACATCGAGCCACTCACACCCGACGTGGATGTCACGCGTCCAGTCTGCATAGCGAGCGAAGCGCGTGAACGCATTGAACACCTCGTCCGTCGGTGCATCGAAGTCGATTTCACCGTCAGCATAGAGGACGCGAACCCACTCGTCTTCGGAGATTCGTCCGGCCCAATCAGTAGCCACGTCACGGTCTTCGGTGAAGAGAAACGACTGCTCATCTGCGGGGATCGAATCCTCCTGCAGGAGTGAATCGAGTCCCTGTAGCCGAGTTTCGAGAAACGTTTCGATGCGTTCCTGTTGGAGGCTCGCCGTTTCCGTGAATCCGGCCAGAACCGGGAGATGTTCCTCTTCAACGTCGAAATAAAGCATCTCCGTGACAGTCGTCGATCCCTGATCCGTTTGTTCACATTCGAGTACCGTGCCGATGTACGCTCGCTGCCACTCGCTGAACGGGGCCCGCCACTCGAAACGCGTTGGTTGTTCGAGGTCGATGACTTTGCCGTAATGGGCGAGATGGGTGGTTCCAGGTTTGTCGTAGGCGATAAACTGCGACCCCGGACCTCCCTCGCGAACGGTTAGCCAGTGGGCCGACCCCTGCAAATCGGGTGCCCAACGGTCGTACTGTGTGAACCGGGTGAATGTGTCGAAGAATGCTTCTGCTTCCGCCTGGATTGTGACGGTCGCTTGAGCGTGTTTAATCCGGAGGAACGAAGAATCGACTGGACTCTCGCCAATCACGTCGAACTCGGTCATCATCTGGTTATCACCGATGGAATGGTCAATGGTGAGTTTACGGTGTGTCATGATGTTTCTCCATTGAGTTCAGGATACCGACGGTGGATTTGGGCTGCGTACCAGCGCAGTTCTGGCCACTGGAAGCTACCCTCTCGAGAGACTTCGAACACGCTGCACCTGATATCATCGCGAATAATTTCTGCTGGCGATTCATCATGTGTACCGGAGACCTGCTGAATCGACGATGACGAGTTGTCGGAGACATGGTTCATACTTCATCTTGGACTTCCATAATGTTGTGTGGAGAAGGAGTTTGACGAGCAAGTATGAGGGGGTAGTTCACGCAAGAAATGCGCTCTCAGAAGTAGAGCAGAACGAACTACACTCTCGAAACTTAATTATATGATTCTGGTTTCGAATCGAATTTTTGCTTACAATCCTCGCTGCAGAAGTAGTATGTTTGCCCTTCATACTCTGTCTTTGTTGCTGCCGTGCTTTTTTCGATGCTCATCCCACAAACCGGATCAACGACATCGTTTTCGCCCATTATTCATGTATTCAGTCTAAAGTATAAACGGCTTTCCGGTCACAGAACTCTCTGCGGGTGCGTTTTCTCCTCGATATGTTGGAACCTCTCAGTTGCCTCTTTCTATTGAATATCTTTATCCGAATAGATGCTGTGAGTATATACAGGACTGAGATGACGTGGTTTTCTGTCAGGTTGATTCGTATTGTTGGTCAGTTTTTCCCATTTGTCGTGACGTTTCTCCGCGACCGACGACGATTTCTGTTCTTTGGTAAGTCACGCACGGTTTCCCAGGAACAACATCGCGAACGAGCACGTCAACTGCGTGATGTCATGCTCACACTCGGCCCGACATTCATTAAAATCGGGCAGGTTCTCTCCACTCGGCCCGACGTCGTGCCGGAGGTGTATGCCGAGGAATTCGCCACGCTCCAAGATGCTGTTCCACCGAGCCCATATAGTGAAATGATTCCGTCACTCGCCACAGATGTGGGATACCACTCGTACGACGAGTTCGATCCTGATCCGATCGCAGGCGGGTCGCTTGCACAGGTGTATGAAGCCGTGTACGACGGAACCCGTGTCGCTGTTAAGGTTCGGCGACCTGGGATCAAAGACCGCATTGACATCGATCTCCGCGTCATTCGGCGGCTACTTCCCGTCGTTACCTTCGTTGCTCCAGAACGGTACCGCTTCTCGCTCAGCAATATGGCCGATGACTTCGAGCGGATCATTCAGGAAGAGCTTGATTTCGAGCGTGAAGCACGGATGATGGACGAAATTCGAGACAACTTCGGTGACGATTCAACGACCCGCATTCCCCAGGTGTACCCAGACGTCTCATCCAAACGCGTCCTCACGATGGAATACATTGCCGGGATCAAGATCACTGACGTTGACCAGTTGGAAGTGGCTGGCTTCGATCCGAAGACGATCGCACACAAGGTGGCGAATGCGTACTTTACGATGGGACTTGTCCACGGTGTCTTTCATGGCGACCCGCACCCAGGGAATCTCGCTGTCGACGACGACGGTCGGATCGTGTTCTACGATTTCGGCATGTCTGGCCGGTTTACACCAGCAATGCAGGAGAACGTCATTCAACTCTATCTTGCCGTCGTTAACCGTGATGTTGATACTATTACGGATATCCTCATCGAAATCGACGCCTTGGATCCGGCCGTCGATCGGGTCAAAATGGCTGCGATGCTGCGTCTCATGATCGACGAATTCGAGGGGAAGGGGGATGTCGACTGGCGTGATATCCTGACCGACGTCCTCACCGAACTCCGGCAGTTCCCGTTCCGCCTTCCGCCAGATATCATGCTCGTCATCCGCGTTGGGACGGTCAGTGAAGGGGTTCTCCGAGAGCTCGATCCGGAGTTCAATTTCGTTCAGGCTGCTCGAGAATTTCTTCGACAGCACGGATTTATGGAGCGAGGGGCACGCATGATGTTCGGTGAAATGCGAACGGATGTCGAAGCATCAGCGAAGGCACTGGTTCGCATTCCACCGAAACTAGAACGCGCCCTCGACACCATCGTTCAAAACGAGGCTCAATCCCACCGACCCACCCCAGATCAAGTGCAGTTGCAATCAGTCGCTAAACCACTCGGATACGCTCTTTTAGCTGGTTTTATGACACTTGGTGCATCGATCCTGTCGATGGTTGATCTCTGGTACGGTCTCGGTGGATTTCTCGTAACAGGGCTCCTAATCATCCTCTTCTATCGCTCGGTCCGTACGAAATTGTAGTTCTATTCTCAGGTATGTTCGCGTGGATGACCCCAACCAGCAGAACATCCAATGGGATAACATAATGACAATAAATATCGTCACTCGGAATTTCTTCGTACTGATAAGGCTGGCACGTGTGTCTCTGCCTATTGAGCACATAGACGTGGCGATTGTCGGAGGCGGACCTGCTGGGTCTGCAGCCGCACACGCGAGTGCGAGTCGGGGTGCTACTACACTCGTATTGGAAAGGGGGTTCCACGAAGTGACCGAAACGGCCTCGGTCCCGATTCTACTGACGCTGGAGGTCTCCTAGACTACTGGGTAGATCTTATGGGAATCCATCCCGATGAATTTCCTGACGGCGTAGTTCAACAAGAACTCGATTGTGCGAAGTTCATCGGCCCACACACTGCGCATACACTGACCAACACCGGAATCGATTCGTCGTACGACCATTTCGGATATACCTTTCATCGGGCCAAATTTGATGACTGGATGCAAGAACGTGCAGAAAATGCTGGTGCCGACTATTGGATGGGCGCTCGCGTGCGGGATGTCCAGACGAATCCAGACGTCCGAGCGGCTGACGATGAGCCACGTCACATCTTAACAGTGGGAAACGAAGCCACAGTTAGTGCCGACTTCCTCATCCTCGCAGATGGCCCTCAACGAACCGTCACTAACCGAGTTCTTGACCGTTTTCTCCCCACGAACGCGCCAGCGAGTGACCGTCTTGCCTCTCGCAACGCCAACCATATCGCCTATCAAGAATATCGGCGTTTTCCCGACGACGTATTCGAGACACTACGAACTGCCATTACATTTTGGTGGGGGTGGATGCCAGGCCATTCGGCGTATCCTTGGATCTTCCCCAACCAGGACCGTGTCTGCCGCGTTGGACTCACGATGCCAATCGGCCTCGATATCGATTCAATCCCAAACCGTGAAGAGTACAAACTGCTTCGCCCGGCGGATGACTACATTCCAACCGGAGAGACATATGTTCGCCGTTTGCTCGAGTGGCAGTACGGCGATGAGTACGACATAGATGCAGATTTTCCGATCGTAAAGAGCGCTGATAAGTCTACCAGTACAGAGACGTATCCAATTTCGTCGATGCGTCCTATCGACTCGCCTGTGTCCGCAGGGATCGCCGTCACGGGTTGTGCAATGGGTGCGACCAGTGCCTTCCACGAAGGCGGCGATCACGTTGCCGTTCGAACTGGAAGTCTTGCGGGTAGGCTCGCCGCAACAGGGAATCTATCAACGTACAACGACCGGTGGAAGAGTGCCATCGGTGACGAAATCGTGCGGAACGTGACCGTTGCTGACATTGTCCGTGATTACGGGCCAGGTGACTGGGACCAAATCATTGATGCTGTAGATGTCCTCCTTGCTGCTGAACCTGGTCGAAGGATTCGCAAGCGGACAGTTACGGCCAGTTGGGACGTACTAAAGCTGGTGTTTGCTTACTGGCGACGCAAGTGGCGACTGAAACGCGAAGGGTACGTGCAAATCTTCGAGGACGATTACAACTACTGATCGGTGAATGAATTGATGCAACCGCTGACTGCAGGATTGTCAGACGGGGACAGCAGTTGTTGCACCCTCCTCCTTTTCCTGTCACAAGTAATAAAACAGACTGATGCGAAAGCGACTATCTGTCGTCGGGCACTTGTTACCGTTGTTATGATGTATTTAGTGGCGAAGAATGTTGGCAAATATGGTACTGCTCAGCGGTCAAAAGAACTCAATCTACCCACCAGTGACTCGCTGAGGAATGGATAACATGAATATCGTGTATCTCTCCCTTGGTATCGTCTTGCTCACCACTGCCGTCGTCGATCTGCTGTGGACCACAGTTTGGGTCGAAGGTGGCGCTGGGCCACTCACCTCGCGATTGATGGCTTGGTCATGGCGATTGCTCCGAAGAGTAGGAAATCAGAAATCATCGATTCTGACTCTTGCAGGCCCATTTATATTTATCGTTAGTCTAGCGACATGGATACTACTACTCTGGGGTGGGTGGACACTTATCTTCGCCAGCGCTGAGGGTGCTCTTATCGACACGCTCAACCGAGGTCCCATCTCATGGGTGGATAGAATCTATTTCACTGGGTATACACTATTCACGCTTGGAACTGGCGATTTTGTTCCCCAAGACGGCGTCTGGCAACTCGCCACTGCACTCACTACCGGTAGTGGACTTCTTTTTGTGACGCTGAGTGTCACCTACATCCTCTCGGTTCTTGATGCTGTTACCCAGAAACGTGCATTCGCAAGCGATGTGACCGGACTCGGCATGCAAAGTGAGGAGATACTTCGAACGGGCTGGAACGGTGATGAATTCCACAACCTTGAATTATCTCTGAACTCATTTATTTCGCAACTCAACACCCTCACATCGAACCATAAAGCATATCCGATTCTCCATTACTTCTACAGCAGGCACCCCGAGCAGGCACCAGTGATCGGTATTGCAGTCCTTGACGAGACCTTGACGGTACTACAATTTGGTGTCCCTGAACAATATCGTCCCAGTGATGTGGCTCTTACAAATGCACGTGCAAGTGTCCAGAATTACTTGAATACCCTTCATACCACGTTTATCGAACCCGCACAACGGTCTCCACCACCACTAGATCTTGATGCTCTCCGTGAAATTGGTGTCCCAACTCTATCCGATGAAGAGTTCGCTGCGTCACTTGCAGAATTAGACGAGCGAAGACGGACGGTTCTTGGTCTTGTTGAGTCTGATGCACGGCAATGGCCTTCCTCAGATGAAACCTGACATCCTCCACGACTAAAGCAGGGGATCCCTCACTTCGGGTGGAATCTACGGGGACAATGGGGTTTACAGGTTCGCCACGTTAGACGATGACCTGTATTTCAGACCATGCCAGTTACGGCCAGCGATAAACACCTTACTTGGGTCATCTGTAGCCGTGGTCAATTTGCGCGCTATCGTCCATTGGTATGTGAGGTGACTAAACTTTAGAAACGAAGTGAGGTTCGTCGGGAGCCTATTGAGACTGTCAGTACAGATACTTCCAGTAAAACGGGTAAGTCTTGGCAGCCAGCTCCCGCAGGACCGACGGACTTCGGCCACAGTGAACGATACCATTCATTGTGAAGAGTGCAGTGTTCTCTCCGAGATATATCACGCGGGGATGCCATCTGACGTCGTACTCTTTTAAATGTCGGCCTCGAATCGTTCGGAGAACGTTTATCGCCGCCGTTCTGGCTTCTCGTCCCGCGGTGTATCCGTCTGTTACTTTCGCGGGATAATCGACGTTGTCGCCAGCAGCATACACGTCGTTGGCTCGTAGGCAGCGAAGTCGTGAATCGACGCGGAGTCCTCTCTCATTTCTCGGGAGCGTAAACCTCTTAATCACAGGATTCGGTCGGATTCCACCCGCCCAGATCGTCAAGTCGGATTGTACCTCCCGTTCTCCGTCCACGACGACGCTATCCCGAGTCACCTTCGTTACTCGTGCGTTTGTCAGGACCCGCACGTCACGCCGCCGTAACTCACGTTCCGCGAGTCGACTCGCACGCGCTGGCAAGTCGGACAGAAGACGAGGACTCGATGCGATGAGAGTCACACCGAGATCCACGGTAATGGAGGAAAGGGTCGCGCTTGTCTCGACACCGATCGGGCCGCCACCGACTACGACGGCATTGGCAACGTCATCGGTGTGAGCTGCGCGCCGTATCTCCCTGGCGTCGGTTCGAATATCGAATACGTGTCTCCGGTCGTCGATACTGTATCGTGTCACTCCGCCCAACGCGATCAGAAGTTTGTCGTACCACAGTGACCCGGCTCGGAGTTCGACTCGTCTCTCAACCGTGTTTAGCCCTTCAACATGTGCCTGAGTAAAGGTGACGTCCTTATCACGAAATACACCCTGGAGGTCTATACAGGCCTTATTGAACGGCATCCCCTCCAGGACGTGGTAAAGAAGAAATGAGAAGACGTGGCGATCACTCTCGGAGACGACTATCACGTCGGTTTCTGGAGCCCGTTCCAAGTGCGCTGCGGCTATCAGCCCCGCCTCACCGCATCCGAGGACGACGGTTCGTTCCATACGGCCCACCGGAATCTTCCTTGAGTGACCGTTGCACATCATTTCTTCGGCCGTCTATTACGTCGTTCGTCAGTCAATGAGTTATCTTCGAACGTTTGCGCTCAATCGTCCCCTGTCTCACGTAGATCGCCTTTATCCTGGTCGTCCGACGGTCAGTGTCGGCCGTGACGGTGCTTGCCGCCTCTGTGGCATCCGTGGCGGGGTGACTTTCGCTTAACGGGCGCGGGTACCCGTTCGTCCTCGTTGGTCGACACGGAGTTGATGTCTAGTCGGTTCTCGACGTCGTCGACCGTCTCACTCTCCAGCAGAGTCTCCAGTCGGCGTTCGAACTCCACGTCGTCAATGTCGCCGACCGCGTACTGCTGTTTGAGCATACCCAAGGCCGCGTCTTTCTCCGTAGAATCGGTTGGGCCATCACTGGAGCTCGCGGTGTGGCCGTTCGATCGTCTCTTCGTCGATTCCCATATCATACCGGTCCCCACGAGAATGGTGGGGAGAAGCCAATACCAGGTAGTTGTCGACCGAGTATAGATGCCCCCACCGATGAGCATTAGGGAACCGACGATCAAAACGCGGGCTAACCACCGGCTTTGAATTGTACGTTTCACACATTACTATTGCACCCTTGGAACCAAAAGGTGCACGGCTTCACGCATGGTCGATCGTAGTAACCGCTCTTGGTGTCAGATGACAAGTGTGTCCGGACCGTGAGGAACGTGATTCAGTCACAACCAAACCGTGAATCCATGTTACATCCGTTCTATTCGACGACTATCGTGACGTTTTCACACCGTGAATCTCTTATCCCCGTCACAACAGGTGTAACGGAATCCGCGATTGTTTTCTCGTCTATAGCTTCAACA
Source organism: Haladaptatus ordinarius (assembly GCF_054177595.1). Taxonomy (NCBI): domain Archaea; kingdom Methanobacteriati; phylum Methanobacteriota; class Halobacteria; order Halobacteriales; family Haladaptataceae; genus Haladaptatus; species Haladaptatus ordinarius. The sequence goes on from NZ_JBPEHH010000008.1 coordinate 28,413, forward strand.
AAGGAGAGTCTAAGATACCGGCCTTCCAGTTGTCGTCCAACCTTTATGCGCCAGTGCTGGGTTGCACGCCCTTAAGAATGCAGTACTGTCGAAATTCCCAGTCGAGCTTCTTTTTGAGCGTGGTTTGTACGTCGATATCACAGTACGTCACAGCTTTCGTCTTCGAGTGCTCAATCATCGTCTCAACGACTTGGTCGAACTCACCGGACACTGGTCTCTATATTGTGGTCTCCATGCAATATAGCTCTCAATTAGTTAGCTAGACTGTAAGGTTTCGAACTGGTTGTCTCAGATAGACGCGTCTCTGCAAGAGCGGTCACTGGAGGGGTTATTCGGCACGCTCCAGTTGCTCACGCCGCTGTTCGAATTCGTCGTCCGAGAGCTCACCACGCGCGTAGCGCTCTCTGAGGACCGCCAGCGGCCGTTCGTCGGTTCCGTCTCCGTCACGCCTCGCGAGCACCAAGACGAGGTAAAGCGGGATCGCGATGAGCAATCCCATCCAGAGGAGCCCCCAGAGGCCCATCGTGCCACCGAACAGTCCCCAGCCGCCGCCCATCATGCCGCCGCCGTAGCTTCCGCCCATGGCGGCAGCCGTTCCGGTCGTCGCGACGAGCAGGGGGACGGCGAGTAGCGTGAGTCGACGAGCGGTGCGTCCGAAGTGAGTAGTAAATTGGGTCATGATCGTGAGTTGTGGGGTGAGTTTCCGTGCTCGTTCAATGCGTTCGGTACGGTCAGGGTTCGTCAGCAGTGGCCCTGCCCGTACATCCCGCCGTTGTTGTGACCGCCATTGTTGTGGCCATCGTCAGCCATGTCCTGGGCCATCTCGTCGACGGTCACACCCATGTGTGACTCCATCCACTCGACGCTACCGGGGCCCATGTGCTCGGTCATCTGTGCTTCCATCCAGGCCGCCCAGTCAGCTGCGTTCCCATCGTACGGGGGCGCGTTGTCAGCGGTTGTTTCGTTGCCGTGTGCGCTGACGGCAGGGGCGACGAGCGCGAGTCCGATGATCGCGAGCGTCACGAGCAGCCAGCGTCCGATTGTGAAGGTGGTCATAGTTCTTCTCCTCGGTTACTCATAGGACCGCTCGGGAGTTATTACAATGGGTGTGAATCCGCGCAGGAGACCGTTCGAGAACGTGTATGGGGCGCTCTAATCGTTTTTCAGGAATAGAATCGTTCATCTCCGCCGAATCCGGTGGTTTCGGGGTTAGTCTCGCTTCGTCCCATGGACGGCACCCATAGACGTCCCCATCATCGAGCCCATCTGGTCGAAGGCTTGCTGCTGTTGGAACGCTTGCCAACTGAGCGCACTGCCGACGAGGAGGATGGCAGCAATGAGAATCCCGACGACCATGTCGCCCCGACGTCGATTCATCCACTCCACCTCAGTCTAGCGTGTCGGTTGGTCATGCGATTTCGTTGGTGAGACAACACTGTACCAGTTTTGATTATCCGGTGCAAGACTTCGGTGGTGCCTGACGCGCGAACGGATACTGGAGTGCTGCGGTCAGCGATGGTCATGCCCTTGCGTTGACCTCGTCCACTGGACGGCGTCGAATCCCGAGGAACACTACGGACTCGAATACGATACCCCCGACAATCGTCCGCGTGAAGGGGCAACATTCCATCAGCGTGAAGAGGTCGCCGGGATGGACGCCGACCTCCACGGCCGATTTCCGTACATCGATCATCCGAACGTGGCGGTCTGGAGTGGGAGGGCGTACTATCCCCACCTTTGCGGACTCGTCACCGTTCGTATTCCCGGGGGTGGTACCATTCGACTCGAAGAGATTGAAGCCGGAACTCGGATGTCACATGCCGTCTGGATGGACTTCCCAAACTCACAGCGGGAACGTGCCCTGATGTGGCTGTGTACTACCGTCCTTGACGGCAAATCGAACCCCTATGACCACACAAATTAGGAACTCATCTTCTTCAAAGAACGACTGGAATCCACGGAGCACGCGCCGACATCATGAACATACCCCGTGAACCATATCCCCACTCGGGCGCCACTATTCATTTACTATCTGAAATTATATCGTCACGTTTTGAACCTGACCTCTGCAACATCCCGAACCGGTTCTGCCCCATCTGAAGTCGTGTAGTGTGGGTCACCACCTGGATGATTAAATTCCTCGTCACCATCGTCCTTATGGAGTACCGCAGTAAGCGTTTGGGAGCCAGTCTCAGACGGGGACACCGCTATCTTGAGTCCACCGTAGTGACCCGGTTCAAGATACTCGGAGTGACCAATGATATTCATCATCTGATGATCACCTTCGCCGTGCATTTGGTCTTCATGTTGACCTTCATGGATTACGATCCACCCACCTTCCGGAAGATCCGCCCGCGGAACTACGATGGTGGTCGGTTTATCTTCTTGAACGCGACTGGTCTGTTTATTGAACGTGATACCGGGGAGTTCTGGAACGTGGCTCGCCGCTGCAAGCCCGCTTCCGAGTGCGGTAGTTATTCCTCCTCCAAGGAGACCTATAACTGTTCGTCGTGGTAATTCGTACATTGAGGAGTAACCCTCTGGTGCATCCGTCACAATACCCCACAATAAAGATATCGCATATATGATTGATTGTTAATATCCCAATATATTAATTATATGTATTTAAGAATGATTAAGCTGTGTTCCACCGTGGCGCACTCTCCACACACGTACCACCCCTGTTCAACCTTACTTTTGAAAGTACCAACACTGTTCGACTCTTTCGATATCACTCCCGAGCCCCTACACAGACAATCGAACTCATGACAAGCCATATCGAAGCCGCTGTAGCCCCCCCCCCCCACCACCGTCGGGTTCTCCTTGCACAGTTGCGAGATCACGGCTCAGTATCCCTCTCCCAGCTTACAGAGGCTATGGTGAGAGAGATAGCTAGTACTGACCAATGCCAATTAGAGACTGTCAACAAAAAACGGATTCGGGCTCGGTTATACCACATTGATATTCCACTCTTTGCCGATCTCGGATTACTCTCATATGATACGAAATCTCAATGGGTTTCGCCGACAACAGCTCTTTACAGCCTTAATCCCACTCTCCTATCGATCGGGTAATGCTGCGGTGATACTTTCGGACTCGTCGAAGTCACCAATGAGAGCCACGACAATCCCGCAGATCACCAGTACACTGTCTTCATCGATGACGTGACTGAGGAACTGATGGCCTGCACGTGTCCGCATCACGTCCACCGCAACACCTTCTGCAAGCACATGGCCGCCGTCGAAAACGCAACCGACGACGGGACACTTGACGCCTTCCCATCGGACGACGAGCGTATCAGTGGCCCGCACACTGGCTACGACAAGTACGGCACCGTCGATCACAACTACTGGAAATGTGAAAACTGTGGCGCGGAAGCCACCCAGAAGGGCGCTCTCACCGACTGCTGCTAACCCACTCACTTTTTCATTTATGTCTCGTCAAACAACGCTGTCCGATGGTACCCAGCGAACGCTGACCGAGTGCAAGCGCATGCGTCGGCCGAACACTTCCCCCGCTTTGTCGGTCAACGCGATTGCGTGGGACGTGTCGCACCGTGACGGCAAGCCGAGGTGTCAAAGTACGACTCGACACGGACGTGATTACGATCACGCTCAGCTGGGACGCTTTCGAGCAACAGGGCTGGGAGCAATTCAATCAGTAATCTACTCGCTTCTTCGAATGACAACAGTATCTCCAGCGACGGAAATGCAGCACCCGTTAAAGCTGAACGTCACCGAATTCTCCTTGTGGCCGGTTCGGCTGCTCAACTCGCCGAAAAGGCCGTCAAGATGATCAGGATCTATCACAGAGTAGAGTGGATCGAGGTCGATCACTGGCGTGTTCGTCAGGGCGGCAGTTGCCCGAACGACGGCCTCGCTCGGTGATTCTCCCTCTCCGATTTCGCAGGTGAGTTCGGTGGCTTGGGTGGCAGTCTCGTTTTTCTCGCTGCTGCACAGACGTTCCTCCGTGAGCACGGCTTCATGGAGCGAGCGGCCCGGATGAAACTCGCCGAGATGCGGGGTGAGCTTGAGACGTCGCTCTGGGCGCTGCTTCGACTCCCGACGAAACTCGAACGAGAGCTAGATGCGAGAGAGAAAGAGCGGAGGCGAACCCTCGTCCGCACGCAGCAACAGGACTCCCGCTCAATCGGCTATGCGATTCTAGCAGCGGCGTCGCTCATCGGAAGTGCACTGCTTGTCTCAATAGATCCGATGTACTCGCTACTCGGAACGGTTGTCGTCCTCGTCTTCCTCTTTTTGTTCGTCCGCTCGTCACACGACGGGGGGTAATGATTGGACGGCGATCCTCAAACCTGCAGATGGGGCCAGTGTCCCTCCTATTCGTGGACGCTCGAAAGTGCAATCATTAGACCGAGTCGCGATAGACAGTTCGTCCTCCCCGGTAGACAACGAGTGCGGCGACGCCAAGCGCAGTTCCGGTGAGGAGGACGAGACTGAGGTCGTGGAGGATCCGAATGCCGTAGGTGTGGCTGACCGTCTTACTCGCCACTGCGATGCTATCGAGAAGCAGCATTACCGCAAAATAGCCCATCAGCGCGCTCTCGTCGACGATGTCGGTGAGGCGCGAACCGACGTATGACCCGAGGACACTCCCGCCGAGTAGCGGAAGGATGACCGAGAAATGGACTGCATCTTTCTGAAGATAGCGAACCGACCCGAATGCACTGGATCCTGCAATCTGAAAGATATCGGTGCCGACTGCGATCGATTTCGAGATACCAACCCCATAGACGAGACTCGGAATCATCAGAAACCCGCCCCCGACGCCGAGGAAGCCAGAGAGTATTCCGATAGCGAGGCCAACTATGAGGATCAGCCAAACAGAGACGCGTACATCCGACTGGAGACTGAGTACTGGGGGCAATTGACTCAGGGTGTACTGTTCGAACACTGGTGAGGAACGTCGGTCACCGGGGTTGACGAGACGATCCCGTCGCACCCGTCTGAGGATGAGTAAACCGACCGCTGCCAACAGGAAGACGTAAGCGATGCTAATGGTGAAATCTGCGAGCCCCTTTCCGGCGAGCCAGAAGAGTACTCGTCTGCCAGCCTCGATACCGACAGCCATCCCGAGGATGAGGAGAACTCCCAGTCGGTAGTCGATGTGTCCGGCAGACCGGTGAGTGATTGCAGCGGCGATAGAGGTACCAAAGACGAAGACGAGACCGGAGCCGACAGCGGCTTCGGCAGGATGGCCGAGTACGAGGAGCGCCGGGGTGACAAAGAAGCTCCCGCCCAGTCCGAAGAATCCGAAGAGGATACCCACTACGAGCCCGAATCCGACGAAGAACAGTGCTTCTGATCCGACGAGTACCATCGTTCTTTAGCTGTTCTCTCTCCATTGATTTGGGACGTGTTGGCGACTCACGAAACGCGAGAGAAATGACGTCCCATCGTGTCGTTTGAGCGTTCCGCGGACGATGGGAACGAGTCGGGAGTGGCTCCTCTCGATTTTAGTGTAATCGACGAGTTCGAACCGGTCGTCAGTCCGAAACACCTCGTCCGTCTCTCGATTCAGATGGCAGCCACCAGCCACGGTGTGCCATGCTGGTGCGAGTACATCGTGGGCAATTCCGACCGTGCCGTCGCCCCGAACGTGTTCGAGGAACCGGAATTCACCGCCTGGTTTCAGCACTCGCGCTACTTCGGAGAGTGCGCCCTCGACATCGGGAATCGTACAGAACACCAGTGACGCGATTACCACATCGAACGACTCGTCTGCGAACAGCAGTGCTTCAGCGCCGGCGTCCTCGACCGTAATCTTCAGTCCAAGATCGCGGGCTTGCTTGACCGCCTGTCGACGCATGTACGGATCCGGTTCGATTGCGGAGAGCGTGACGGGCACCCCCGCTGCCGTGACTTCTTTGAAGTATGGAAACATCGCACCCGTCCCCGCACCGAGATCTAGAACTGTGCCAGAAATCCCATCGACGAGATACCGGCGGTGTTCGGCGAGAACGGTGCTCTCTGCCGGTCGCATTACCGGGTCGTACAGTCGTGCAAATATCGGATGATGGGGCTCAGTCATCGGTATCACTCGTCTCGGAGGGATGGGTCTCCCCATCGCTGGGTCTGGTGGAGTACGTCGCGTCGACGCTCTGGTTCAGCCGTGAGAGGAGCAATCGGAGTGCCGTCAGTCCCGAAACGAGCGCCGCTCGCGATTCATGGTTCTGGTCCCAAAATTCCGCCGACGTGTACCGGTCCGTATCGTCCTGCAGCGTGTCGATCATCTGGGAGAGTTCACCAGTCAGGATCTTCTCATCTACACCATCTACATCGTCGACCGCATCCAAGGGTACAGCATCGGTTTCGCTCTGGATGTCGCTGCGTTCTTCGAGGCGCGCGAGTTCCGTCGCGAACGTCCGCAGTAACCCGAGCGCCGTCTCGAGAAGGACGTAGTGCTCCGGGTGGTCACGCCAGTACTCTCCGGATGTGTACTCTGGCACGTCGTCCTGAATGTCTTGGAGCAATGCATCGATATCGTCCGTCCAGACGTCGGCAAGCGCCTGAATCGCTTCCCTGCGAAACGCTGCCTCTTCAGGAGCGGCTGCCGATGGCGCTTCCCCACCGACACCCTGTCCGAGAAGGATCCAGTCAACGAGTTCACCCCACGCTCGATCTATTGTGGCCCGGGGCGTTGCCTGCTTGGCGAGCTCCTCGGCGACGATAGGGCGAATCTCTTCGCTGAAGCGATATTCGGGTGCGAGGACGAGCGTCAGCGATTCGGCCGTCACGACCGCTTTCGCCTGTAGCACCATCTCCGAGGGGAAGACGACACCGTGTTCGGCGCCGACGTAGACGATCTCCAGGTAGGTCTGTGCGAGACTGCGCTCCGAGAGATCCTTGTCGTAGAAGCGGTCGAGGAGCACGTCGTACCGGTCGCGGTAGGCGTCGAGGTCCGCGTTGTCAGTCGATTCGGCCATCTCGGTGAGGTGGTGGAAGGCTCGGTCGCGCTGCCGACGCGTGATGGCGATCCAGTACGCGAGGAATCGGTCTCGTTGGGTCGTCGTCATCCGACCGACCATCCCGACATCGAGGATCGCGATACTCCCGTTCCGCTGGAAGAAAATGTTCCCTGGGTGGAGGTCGGCGTGGAAGAAGCCGTCCGAGACGAACATCTTAATGAGCAGTTCCGAGAGGCGCTGGGCGAGTGTATGCCGACGCTGCTCGCTCACGGCCTCAGGTACCTCTCCAAGTCGCATTCCCGAAACCTTCTCCATCGTCAGGACGCGCTTCGTCGTGTGGCTCCAGTAGACCGAGGGGAACGCTACATCATCCCAATCTGCGAAATTCCGTCTGAACTCTTCGAGGTTGTGGCCTTCGACCTCGAAGTCGAGTTCTTTTAGCGTCCACGAGGCGAACTCGTCGATGATCTGGGTGACGGGAAGCTGTCGTGGCGTCAATCCGAGTGCTGACCCCAGCCGGGCGAGCGTCCGGACGATACGGAGGTCCCGCTCCATACGCGGGCGAATATCCGGACGCTGGACCTTCACGGCGACATCAGCCCCGTTATCTAACGTCGCGAAGTACACCTGACTCAACGACGCCGATGTGATGGGTTCGGTGGGGAACTCCTGGAATCGCTCCTCTGGTGGCGCGTCGAGTTCGGATTCGATGACTGCTCGTGCTTCGTGGTGGGGAAACGCAGGGACGTTCTCCTGTAATTCCTCCAGTCGCTTGGAGACCTCGGGCGGTACTAAATCGGGTCGCGTCGAGGCGATCTGTCCGAGTTTGATGAACGTCGGCCCGAGTTGGACGACGAGACGGTGGACGTGTTCTGGCAACGGGTCCGTACTGAATCTATAGCGAAGCGCTTCTGCGAGCGCGTATCGAAGGATCTCTACAAACCGAGCGGCCGTTCGAACTTCCTCCTGGATTCGCCCGATCATTGTTCGTCCTCCCGGTCAGCGTGTGCCCAGAGTCGCTTCAGGTCGCGATACTCGCGCGTGAACTTCGGCGACGGGAGTGCGTCGGCGAAGACTTCCGACAGCTCGACGAGCAGCTCCTCGTAGGAGATGGTTCGGTCCGGTTCGAGCGTGAGCGCCTGGTCGGGCCACGGCCGTCCCTCCTGCATGGGCCAGTCACGGGCGTACTGGCAATCTTCGTCGAACAGGTACGAGGTGTCCTCTGTGGTGAACTCCTCGTTCTCCATGAGACGCTGGAATCCATCGGCTTCCTCGTAGATGTGGAACGTCTCGAACTCGATGTCGAATCCCGGAAGCGTGCCGAAGCCACCGAAGACCGGGAGGTACTCGACTGGAAGATCGACGTAGAGGACGTGGTACGCCGTCGTCCCGCCGTCGGCACGTGGCATTAGCTGAAGCGATGTCCCGAGGAAGACCTTCCCCCATTCAGTGAATGGTGCCCGCCACGTGAATCGTCGATTCCGCTCACATTCGGTCACCACCCCGTAGTGCATCACGTGACGGTCACCGGGTTTCTCCCAGATGAGGAACCGCGACCCGACGCCGCCCTCCTTCACGTCGAGCCACTCGCAGCCCACGTGGATATCACGCGTCCAGTCTGCGTAGCGCGCGAACCGGGAGAAGGTGTTGAACACCTCGTTTGCGGGGGCGTCGAAGTCAACCTCACCGTCAGCGTAAAGCACACGAATCCACTCGCCGTCCGAAATCCGCCCGACCCAATCTGCGGCCACCGTACGGTCTTCTGTGAAGAGGAACGACCGTTCATCCTCCGGGATGTCGTCCTCCTGGAGGAGTGCGTCGAGGCCCGTGAGTCGCGTCTCGAGGAACGTTTCGATGTGTTTCTGCTGGAGGCTCGCCGTGTCGGTGAAGCCGGCGAGAACGGGGAGGTGCTCCTCTCGAACGTCGAAGTATAACGTCTCGGTGACGGTCGTCGTCTCCTGATTCGTCTCGTCGATTTCGAGAATCGTCCCGAGATAGGCTCGTTGCCACTCGCTGAACGGTGCTCGCCACTCGAATTGAGTGGGGCGATCTACATCGACGACTTCGCCGTAGTGTGCAAGGTGGGTTGTCCCCGGCTTGTCGTAGGTAATGAACTTCGACCCTGGTCCTTCCTCCTCGACGGTTAGCCAGTGAGCAGAGCCCTGTACCTCGGGTGCCCACCGATCGTACTGCGCAAACCGGGTGAACGCGTTGAAGAACACTTCCGGCTCTGATTGAATTGCGATGCTCGCTGTCGCATGCTCGAGTCGAAGGAACGACTGATCAACCGGGCTCTCACCAACCACGTCGAACACCGTCGTTGTTTGCTCGTTTCCACCGGGCCGGTCGACTGTGAGTTTACGTCGTGTCATGGATATCACCACCGTGTTCAGCGTTCGGTTGTTGGCCGTGTTCTGCGTACCAGCGAGGTTCGGGCCACTGGAACCCGCCCTCGTGGTAGACGTCGAAGACGCCCCGCTCGATGTCGTCGCGAATGATGTCGGCAGTCGACTCGTCGATGCTCACGAAGTGACACAGCGGGTGGCCTGGGTACGCCACCGCGTTCTCGAGAACGCCGACGACGAGCCCGGTCGACGGTGCACGAACGACTTCGACATCAACTTTGAAGTGATCGGAGATCGTGAACAGCGGCTCTCCCTCTTCGACGAGCGGGTGCGGGCCCCACTCCATCTCGACGAGTCCCCCGGTCTCGGCGCGGAGCCACGTCTTCTCGCCGTCCCGAGCAACCACGCGCGTCCAGCCGGGCCAGGAAACCGGTCGGTCCGGAAGGACCTCGTGTTCGGCGAGGATGCTCGCGACGCAGTGGAGCGCTCTGTCGAGATGCGCCGTTTGAAACCGGTGGGCTCGCCCCATCTCGACTGTCACCGTCGGAATATCGTCCCGACAGGCCACGCTCCGGAGCGTCCCGCGTGAGCCCTCGCCGTCGAGGATGATACTCGTGCCGAACGCCCGAGCGAGGCGTTCGACGGCCGGATCGCCCATATCGGCGCGGACGTGGTACATCGTCGTCCGATTGCGCGTCGACGTGTGGAAGTCGAGTCCGAGATCGCACTGCGAGATGAATTCCTCATAGATCGTGTTCGCGAGCCGTTTGGCCATCGTACTCCGGGCGTTCCCGGGAAACGACCGATTGAGGTCCTCGTCGTAGATGGGGATGTAGCGCTGCTGGGCGAGAAATCCCGGCACGTTCAACACGTGGAGGCAGACGAGTGCCCCGTGGAGGTCCTCGGGCTCGTAGCGAGCTGCGACCTCCTGGATGATCTTGACGCCGTTGAGTTCGTCGCCGTGGACGGCCGCAGTCAGGAAGACACACGGACCGTCCGACGTGCCGTTGATGACCGTAACCGGGATCTCGAGTGCGTCCCCGTGATATGTCTCGCCACACGCGAAACGGAACGACTCCTTCTCCCCGGGTGCGATCGTGCGTCCACCGACGGATACTGGCTGTGTCGTCATCGGTATCGCCTCATGGTGTTGGAGTGAGTGTCTCGCTCGTTGTGCGAACCCGCTCGCTGTTCGTGAGACGGTATCCCCGTTCTCGCAGCACGTCGAGAATCGGTTCGGCATCCAGAATCTCGTGGACGTGGTGAACCCCGTCGGGAACCGTCGTATCGTGGATGGCCATCGACACGGTTGCCGCGACGATACCGGTCACTTGACTCTGTTCTCGGCCATCGATTGCCGTCATCAGTGTCTTCGCGGTCGAATCCTGCTGGCCATCGATCTCGACCGATACGGCGAACCCATCTCCGCCGACCGAGAGCGTCGAGACAAGTTCCGTCAGTCGGTCGAGTCCGATTGCGTCGACGGCAGGACTGTACAACCCGAGTCGCGAGAGGCCGTATGCTGCCGACGTAATTACCCGCGAGTCGAAACACAGAAATGTTCTCGCTGGCACGTCGAGCGTCCGATGGAGGACGTGTTGGTCCGCGAAGTCGAAGCTGTAGGCCCGGCGGCGACCGTCCCGGTGGAACTCTACTGCCTCCGGCGTCGCAAAGCCACGGACTGAACGGGTGCCACCCGTAGCAGGAATCGTAAACTCTCGCCCGATTCGCTTGAGCGTCCACCGACTCGCCGCAGGCCCGAACGCTTCACCAAGGCCGAGGAGCACCCCGATCCGGATCTCTGAGACAGCGGACAGCTGGTCAGCCATTCGTTTCGCAAGCAGGTTCGTGACGCCAGGCGCGAGTCCGACGCTCAGTACGACTGTCGCGCCGCCATCACGGGCGCTGTCGTCGAGCTGTTCGACTTGGCGGAAGAACTCGTCGGAGGCCGTGACGTCGATGTAGTCGATGCCTCGCTCCAGACAGGCCTCGACGAACGCCGTCCCCGATTGGTCCACGCACATCACTACTTGGTCGATGTCTTCGAGGACACGAGCGTACGAGTCCGTCTCCTGGAGATCGAACGCGACACCGGAGACGTGCTCACCGAACTCGGCCGCGACGGCGTTCGCCTTCGTTCCATCGCGGCCAGCGACGACCACCGAGCCCGGTCCATCGGATGCTGTGGATAGTTCCTCCGCAATCGTGTGGCCGACCGACCCGTATCCTCCGACGATCAGCGTCCTCATGCCGAGAGATCGACCCCTCTGAGCCGGCGGGCGTTGATCGCGACGATGATCGTCGACAGCGACATGAACACCGCACCAATTGCTGGCGACAGCAGGATCCCGATGGGGGCGAGAATCCCGGCGGCGAGCGGGAGCGCAACCACGTTGTAGCCGGTCGCCCACACGAGGTTCTCCTGCATCTTCCGGTAGCTGGCCTTCGACAGGCGGACGAGGCGGACGACGTCAAGGGGGTTGTTGTCGACGAGGATGATGTCACCCGACTCGATCGCAACGTCAGTCCCTGATCCGATGGCGATTCCGACGTCTGCTCTGGTCAGGGCGGGCGCGTCATTGACGCCGTCGCCAACCATCGCGACGAGTTTCCCCTCAGACTGGAGCTGCTCCACTTTAGTGTCCTTCTCCTCTGGAAGCACCTCCGCGAAGTACTGGTCGATGCCGAGTTCCTCGGAGACCGCACGTGCGACATCCTCGGAGTCGCCCGTCAGCATCGCCACCTCGATGCCCATCTCGTGGAGCGCCTCGATGGCCCGCCGGCTCTCTTCACGGATCACATCCGCGAGGGCGAACGCCGCCACGACCTCGGATTCGTCCCGGATGAGGTAGATGACGGTCTGTGCGTTCGACCCCGCCTCGTCGGCGAACGAGACGAGCTCGCCAGACCGCTCGATACCGAGTTTCTCGATTAGGTTCGGTCCGCCGAGGTGGATCGTGTCGCCATCGACTGTGGCTCGGACACCGAGCCCGCGGAGGTTCTCGAAGTTCGAGACACCGGCTCGCTGGACACCACGTTCCTCGGCCGCGGTCCGGATGGCACGCGCGATCATGTGCTCGGAGTCACCCTCGACGCCCGCAGCAACCTCGAGCGCACGCTCTTCCTCCCAGTCGCCCGCCGTCTCGACGCCGACAACGCCCTGCTCGCCTTTCGTGAGCGTCCCCGTCTTGTCGAACATCACCGTATCGAGGTTTCGAGCCTCCTCCATCGCGATACGGTCACGGATGAGCATCCCGTTCTGGGCGGCGGTGGAGGTGTTGATCGCGACGACCAGTGGGACCGCGAGGCCAAGTGCGTGGGGACAGGCAATAACGAGGACCGTGACGACGCGTTCGAGGACGCCGATGTTGAATCCGACCGCGACGACCCACGCGACGGCCGTAATGCCCGCGACGGCAAGAGCGATGTAGAACAGCCACCCGGCTGCCCGGTCGGCGAGCAACTGCGTGCGGGACTTCGACTTCTGGGCCTCGTCGACCAGGCGCATAATGCCCGCGAGGGTCGTCTCGTCGCCGGTCTTGGTCACACGGACGCGGAGACTGCCGTCCTGGTTGACCGTGCCCGCGACGACCTCCGACCCGGGGTCCTTATCGACGGGCCGAGACTCGCCCGTAATCATCGACTCGTCGACCGACGACTCGCCCTCGACGACTTCGCCGTCGGCGGGGACCGATGCCCCCGGCCGGACGAGCACGACGTCGTCCTCCGAAAGTTCGGAGACGGGGACATCCTCGGTGTCCCCGCTCTCAGTGATGCGCTCGGCCGTGTCGGGCATGAGCTTCGCCAGTTCGTCGAGCGCGCCGGAGGCCTGCCGGACCGAGCGCATCTCCATCCAGTGACCCAGCAGCATGATGTCGATCAGCGTGACCAGTTCCCAGAAGAAGGGCGTCGTCCCTTCGAGGAACAGACTGGCGATGGAGTAGACGAACGCGACGGTGATCGCCAGCGAGATGAGCATCATCATCCCCGGCTCGCGATTCTCGAGTTCGGTGCGAGCCATTGAGAGGAACGGTAGACCACCGTACGCGAAGATGATCACAGAGAGGACGGGCGTGATCCAGACGCTTCCAGGAAACGTCGGTGCCGTGTAGCCGAAGACGTCCTGAATGAATTCACTGAAGAAGATGACTGGAATCGAGAGGACGAGCGATACCCAGAACCGCCGGCGGAACATCTGCTCGTGGCCCGAGTGGTCGGTGTGGGCCTTGTGGTCACCGTGTCCACCTTCGTGGACGTGCGCACCGTGGTCGTATTTGGCCACGCCCGTGTGGTCGTGTTCGGTTTCGGCGTGGCTGTGTCCGGACGCAGTGTCGTGCTCGTGATGTACGTGTTCGTCCGTCTCTTTGGGCTCCGCGGTAGTCTCGTCAGAGTGTTCGTGGGCCGTGTCTTCGGACGAGGGAGCTGTCGATCGCCGTCCACCATCTGCTTCTAATTGGCAGATACGACAGCAGTAGACGGCCTTCTCGGAATGGGGTTCCGTCGAAGACCTCCGAGAGTGGTCGTGGTTTGAATGGTTGCTCATAGGTTGGATGTTGGTACCGTCCCCCATTATTCTGTCCGGGCCTCGGTGCTGCGCGGTGGAGGAGCGGACCCGAAAGAGAACGGAGGTAGTCGTCTGCGACCGTTCTAGATGCTCTCAGGCGTGGGCGGTGTAGCCATCGTCTTCAACGGCCTGCACGAGAGCCGTAACATCCGCGTCGCCGTCGACGCTCGCCTGCTCAGCCTCCCGATCGGCGGTCGCGTCGGTCACGCCAGACACGTCCCGGAGCGCTTCTTCGACTGTCTGTTCACAGTGACCGCAGGTCATTCCCTCGACGGAGATTGTTGTCGTCATACAAGGGTATGTACGCACCCCTCTCTTATGTGAATTATCCCTTTGAGGATTTGGTAATATCTACATCTAACTTTAGAATCGAAGCTCGTGTCGCCGTGGTGCTTTAGTTCTCTGGCTGTGTTGTTCCACTATGCGCGACCTCGACGAAACCGACCTCGAAATTCTGCAGCTCCTGACGGCGAACGCCCGGCGACCGTACAGTGACATCGCGGACGTCGTCGGCCTCTCGGCACCGGCCGTATCGGATCGAGTGGCGAGATTGCAGGAGATGGGTATCATCAATCGATTCACGCTCGACGTGGATCGATCGCAACTCCGGGCGGGGATTCCGGTTCTGATCACGCTCGATATCGCTTCGACTGGTCCAGGTGTTCCGTCAGTCAAAGAGCACCTCCTGAACGATAGTGCGGTCGAGCACGTGTTCACCACCGCCGAAGCCGACCTCGTCGTCTTCGCCAGAGTGCCGGACAACGACATCGCAAGTTGGCTCACCGACACCCTCGACGAAGGCGCATTCGACGATTTCGGAGTGACACTCCTGGCAGGCGCTGACTGGTCGCCCGACCTCGGCGGGACAGAGTTCGCACTCACTTGTGCCCAGTGTGGAAACACGGTTGACAGCGAGGGAACGGCGACCCGTATCGACGGGGAGTTGTACCAGTTCTGCTGTCCATCGTGTGAAGCCCGTTTCGAGGAGAAATACGAGCAGCTGCAACAGGGCGCGGATTGATGCGAAGGGCTCGCCCCATAATACTTTGTATTCGAAACTATCGAGCCACAAGTACTGAATGACTGAAAGGGAAAGTCGATTGAATAAGGGGTCCGTATGTCTATGTAATGAGTCAGCGGAAAAGCCACATCGACATTCAAGGGATGAGTTGCGCGAACTGTTCGCAAACCATCACCGACGTGGTCGGATCACTCGACGGCGTCTTCGAGGCGAACATCAACTTCGCCACTGACGAGGGATCGGTGGAGTACGACCCCGACGAGGTGTCTTTGGGGGAGATCTATGACGCCATCGAGGACGCCGGGTATTCGCCGGTGTCTGACTCGGTGACGGTCGCCATCACCGATATGTCGTGTGCGAACTGTTCGGAAACGGTGCAGGACGCGCTCGAACGGACGCCCGGTGTCGTCACGGCGGACGTAAACTTCGCCACTGACGAAGCACAGGTCACGTACAACCCGGCCGAGGCGAGCCTCACGGACTTCTACGATGCCATCGAGGACGCGGGCTACTCGCCCGTCCGTGTGGATAGTGATAGCGAAGAGGGTTCTGGAGGTGACGCCAGGGAAGCAGCCCGGCAAGAAGAGATCCGGCGACAGTTGCGGCTGACGCTGTTCGGCGCGGCGCTGTCGGCGCCGTTGTTGTTCTTCCTTGTCGAGAAGTTCTTACTCGGTGGTGATGTCCTGCCGGAGACGATTCTCGGCATCGAATTCGGGTGGGTCGAGTTCCTCTTGGCGACGCCTGTCCAGTTGGTGCTCGGCTGGCCGTTCTACAAGAATTCCTACAAGGCACTCGTGAAGAACGGCCGCGCCAACATGGACGTGCTGATCGCCCTGGGTTCGACCACCGCGTACGTCTACTCCGTGGCCGTGTTACTCGAGGTGATCGCTGGCGGTCTGTACTTCGACACGGCGGCGCTCATCCTCGTGTTCATCACGCTCGGGAACTACCTCGAAGCCCGCTCGAAGGGCCAGGCCAGTGAAGCGCTCCGGAAACTGCTGGAGATGGAGGCCGAGACGGCCACCGTCGTCAACGAGGACGGGAACGAGGAGGAAATCCCGCTGGAAGACGTCGAGGTCGGCGACCGGATGAAGGTTCGTCCCGGCGAGCAGATCCCAACCGACGGTGTCGTCGTCGACGGCCAGTCGGCGGTCAACGAGTCGATGGTCACCGGCGAATCCGTCCCCGTCGAGAAGAGCGAGGGCGACGAGGTCGTCGGCTCGACCATTAACGAGAACGGCGTCCTCGTGGTAGAGGCCACGAAGGTCGGTAAGGACACTGCGCTCCAGCAAATCGTCCAGACCGTAAAGGTAGCCCAGTCGCGCCAGCCCGACATACAGAACCTCGCCGACCGGATTTCGGCGTACTTCGTGCCTGCAGTCATCGCGAACGCCGTGCTGTGGGGCGCCGTCTGGTTCCTCTTCCCCGAAGCCCTCGCGGGCTTCGTCGACTGGCTCCCGCTGTGGGACCTCGTCGCTGGCGGCCCCGTCGCCGCAGGCGGCGTCTCAGTATTCGAATTCGCCATTATCGTGTTCGCCTCCGCGGTCCTCATCGCGTGTCCCTGCGCGCTCGGCCTTGCGACGCCCGCCGCCACGATGGTCGGGACGACGCTCGGCGCCCAGAACGGCGTCCTGTTCAAAGGCGGCGACATACTCGAACGCGCGAAGGATGTGGACACGGTCGTCTTCGACAAGACGGGCACGCTCACGAAAGGCGAGATGGAGCTGACCGATGTCGTCGTCTTCGACGGCGATGGCCAGCCCGTCGCGGACGGCGGAGAACCGGCTGCCGATGGAGGCCAGCTAACCGCACAGGAGCGCCTCAGCGAGGACGACGTACTTCGACTCGCAGCTACCGCCGAGAGCGGGAGCGAGCACCCGCTCGCCCGCGCCATCGTTGATGGTGCCAACGACCGCGGTATCGACGTGACCGACCCCGATGACTTCGAGAACGTCCCCGGACACGGCATCAAAGCGACGGTGGGCGACAGTGAGGTGCTGGTCGGCAACCGGAAGCTACTCCGGGACAACGGGATTGACCCCTCGTCCGCCCAGGAAACGATGGAACGGCTGGAGAACGAGGGGAAGACAGCGATGCTCGTCGCTTCCGAGGGCGAACTCGTGGGTGTGGTCGCGGACGCCGACACGGTCAAGGAGAGCGCGACGGACGCCGTGAGCCAGCTTCAGGAGCGCGGCGTCGACGTGATGATGATCACCGGCGACAACGAGCGCACCGCCCGCGCGGTCGCCGAGCAGGTCGGCATCGACCCCGAGAACGTCCGGGCTGAGGTCCTCCCCGAGGACAAATCCGATGCCGTGGAGTCCATCCAGGACGAGGGCCGGAAGGCGATGATGGTGGGCGACGGCGTCAATGACGCGCCCGCGCTCGCCGTCGCGTACGTCGGCACGGCCATCGGGTCGGGCACGGACGTCGCGATCGAGGCGGCAGACGTCACCCTAATGCGCGACGACCCGGTCGACGTGGTGAAGGCAATCCGCATCTCGGATGCGACGCTCGCGAAGATCAAGCAGAACCTGGTGTGGGCGCTCGGCTACAACACGGCGATGATCCCACTGGCCTCCCTGGGACTGCTCCAGCCGGTGCTCGCCGCCGGTGCGATGGCGTTCTCGTCGGTGTCGGTACTGTCGAACAGCCTGCTATTCCGCCGGTACACGCCCGATCACGACTACACGCTGCTCGGTCGCCTCCGCTGACCGCCACTCGATCCACCCATGTCTAATATTTCCCGCCAAACGGTGCACTCGTATCTCGTAGAGACGGCCAGCTCCGAGCCCACGTACCTCCGTGCTAGTGAGATAGCCAAGGAGTTAGATGCATCACCGAAAGCCGTCGCACAGTACCTCAGTCAGCTTCAGGACGACCTCGTCGACGTCTCCCTCGAACAGTGGGGCCGGTCGAAGAGTACGACGTGGCGACTGGAGGTGAGCGAGTCGTGAGCACTGTCAGCAGACGTGTGGAATCTGCACTCCCGGAGACCGGGACGCGAGAGTGGTGGCTGCTGTATCTTCTCGCACCGATTGTACTCGTCGGTACGGCAATTATCGCGTTTCCAACGCTCGTCTACGACCAGTTCATCTGGCAGTACCTCTGGGGGCCGGTCGTCGCCGACGCCGCTGGCCAGCCGGCCACACACGAGGGAATTCGGGCGGTCAGCGGCTACAACGCGATGAACACGGTAACGTACCTCGCCGCAGTCGTGTACAGTATTCCGGGCCTTCGGGCGTATCTCGACCACCTCGACGTGACGTTCGACGCTCGGTTGGCATACGGGTTCGCACCGCTTATCGTCGCCGGCGGCGCGATGCGTGCACTCGAAGATGTCGGCGTGCTCGGCGACTACGCTGTGCTGTTTATCACCCCTTCTATCTACTTCGTCGTCACCGCAGTTACTGTTCTTGCGCTCGGAGTCGGAGCATTGGCCCGCAACCGGGGATTCGCTTCGATTCCGCAGACGGTCGGGGCGGTCGGGTCGATCTGGGCCATCGGCACCGTCGGCTGGCGTTCTGGTACGGCGCGACGAGTTCGGCACTGCTTCGACTGTGGGTGCCAGTCGCGACGACTGGAATCGCCCTTGGTGTAACTGCCCTCTATTATTGGGGCGCAGGGTTCGTTGCGAGCGTACCGTTACGGCACCCTCTCTTCCTGCTCGCCGTCTTCGGACAAACGTGGGACGGCGCGCAGAACCTCGTCGGCGTGACGTTCCTCGGCTACTCGCCAAAGCTGGTCGTGACGAACCTCGTCTACCAGGCGACCGGCTTCTCCGGATCGACGTTCGTCCTCAAACTGCTCGTAACCGGGGGGATCGTGTGGTATCTCGCGGATGCGAAGGCAGAGATGAACCACACGTGGTGGTGGATCATGACGTTCTTCATCGGGGCGATCGGGCTCCCGATGGGCGTCAGAGGCTCGCTCCGAATGATGCTCGGGGTCTAACAATGGATACGATGAACACAACCGCTACGACACGGCAGTACGGCGCGGCAATCGCTCTGGTTTCGGGGCTCTACTCGCTGGTTTCGGCGACTGGTGGCACCGGGATGATGGGCTCGAACAGCGGCTTGCTCATGGCGCTCCTTGGCGTGGTCGTCGTTGTTCACGGGGTTATCTTGCTAACGCCCTATGCGAGTCGGCTTGGGAACGCGAGTGGTCCCCTGATGATCGGCTACTCGCTCGTGATGTTACTCAACTAGGCACTCGTCGGCGTCACTGGGAGTATGAACTGGGGGATGGGTATGGGGTCAGGAATGGACGGTGGAATGACCGGTGGCATGGGATCGACGATGACCGCCGGAATGGGGTGGGATCTCGGTATGGTTGCACTCGCGGTACTGATGCTGATTAGCGGAGTCATCATGACGAACCAATCCGGATCTGGAACGGAGATGTAACCCGCTCGTCGTAAGCATGATGCGTTGATTCTTCTTGGTGACCCGAGAGAGACGGGAAATCAGCCGAGAAGGTACCGTGCCCAGGGATACCGTTCGACCAGCGGAACGCCACCAATCTCGTACTGTTCGATATACGCATCGAGGCCGAGTATTCGCCCTGCCCCGAACGCGGCGACAGAGAGGAACACGAGCATATACGCGAAATCACCGTTAATGTAGCCGTGTGCGATGTCCCAGTTCCCGAAATAGAACAGGAGCATCATGAACGCCCCCCAGAACGCGGCGAGACGAGTGAACGCGCCGACAAGCAGGCCAAGTCCGATGAGCACTTCACCCCACGGAACCGCTATATTCACGAAGTCAACGAACCACGGCGTGTTCCCCATAGCGACGAAGAGGTCCGCAAGCGGACTGCCGCTATTTGGAACGGCTCCCGTCAGATAGCCGCCCGCGCTAAATTCCCCAGAGAGGACCTTATCGAGGCCACTCTGGAAGAACGCCAGTCCCATCATTAACCGAAGTGAAAAGATGAACCAGACACTCAGCGTGTGGAGTCGACCCCTTGCAGTGAATCCCCCGATCGTACTTTCTAACTGAACCTCCTGTGATGCCATGACGTGTGCTAATTTCCAATGATGTATTATAAAATCGCGGTGGGGTCTCGCCACACCGCAATAGAGAGCCTTTTGTGAGGCATCCGACCCGACAACGATGATCTGTCCACTGCTCTGCACGATGATCGCCTGAAAATCCATCGCGTCTTGCTGAACCGTACCGTGAGGAAATACTCTAGAACTTTGTTGTTTCAGTATCTCGAGGGCCATCACGAGCTGCTGCCACGAAGTCTCGCCACTGCCCCCATCAGGGAAAGAACATAGGAACCTGAACTCGGTACCTCCTGTATTCCGCATCAAATTCCTCGATCACGTCACGTTCTTCTTTACGAGCGAGCCATGTAAACGCAAGGACGATTACGGGAAAGAGGCCGACGGAGAAAACTGTAGGCCAGTGAATGATACCTTCGCCAAAGAGAGCGACGAACAGGCCAGTGTACTGTGGATGGCGGACGTAGCCGTATACTCCCTCCGTGACCAGTCGGTCTTCCCGCCGAGCCTGGTGGAGCTGTCGCCACCCCTGCACAACCAAGCTGATGCCGAGAAACACCACTGTATAGCCGACGAGCATCGAGAGGAACATCCCGAGTTCACCGACCCCAAGCAATGTGGACCAGAGGTTGGTACTCACGTAGTCGCGATCCAACCCGAAGAACCGGACCAGGAGATAGATGGTAAGCGGGAAGCCGTACATCTCGGCGTAGAGCGCGATAATGAACGCTTGGACGACACTAGCCCCGACCCACTCGCGCCAGCTTTGGGGCGCGAAATATCGGTAGAACATCCACGAAACCAGAACGATGATGATCAATGCGAGCCCCCAAGCGCCGGGATTCGCAATGGAGAAGTCTATTGCCAATATGTCGATATGGATTCGGAGCATTCTCGGTGATGATTCTACCTCTAGGCTACTATAAACTGCTCACGAGGCGTCTTATCCGCGAGATATCCACGTCCCGTCGTTCGGAGTTCGTGTCACACTGGCCGGAGCGTATCGTACTCCCAGGCGTCTTTCAAGGCGGCATATGTCTGCTTGAGTACCGATAGATTGGAGAAGATCCGAGCAGCCACTCGTGGATGCTGCAAGAGGCGACGAAGCACCGCACGTGGGGACCGATCGATGTCCTCGATATCGATTCCAGACACCACCTGGACGGCATCACCGAGAACGGCCATCTGGCGGGTCTCGACGAGGTGTCGCATGATCCGGGCGAGCAGGTACTCCCCTTTCATCGTCCGATAGAGCGTGTCTGGATACTCGTTGAGGCGTCCCTCTGCTGTCAACCTGGCTGCGAGATACGACGACTGAATCGCTTGTGAGATTCCTTTCTCGGTCAGCCGATTTGCGATTCCAGCCGCATCCCCGACGCGAACAACGGGGTACTCCGGTAGATACGTCAGCGCAGGATCGAGACTCGGTCCTTCGGGGATAACCGCGATGTTCGTCTGGCCCCGAGACGGCATCGGCCAGCCGTTTCGTAGGCACGCTGCCTCGAATTCGGTCATGTAGTCTGCAGGCCGTTCGCTCTCGGTCCACCCGATGCCGACGTTGGCACGCTCGGGCGATTTCGAGAATGCCCGCGCGTATCCAGTGTAGTTCTCGAGAACGATCTGGCTAGTCGGGTAGAGATCCGAGAAGTCGCCCTCCACGTCAGCATTGAGCGCGATCATCCGACCTGCGTATTCGTCCGTTCTCCCCCGAACTTTACTGGTGATCGACGGTTGGCCGGTCGCGTCGACCAAAAGGTCGTATTCTTCGGCAAACGTCCGGAACTCCTCTGTCGAAATTGGGTGGGTCCCGTGAATCGAAACGCCCCTCTCAGCGAGGCGCTCGGCCCATCGCCGCTCAACAATATTTCGGTCGGTGATGTACGTGTCGGAGGCCGGGAACCACCCCTCACCGGTACGCTGTCTGCCGGCTGTCGTTCCGTCGTAGATGTCTACCCGTAACTCTGGAAGCGCATTGACGAACCCATTCGCTGGCGTCGGATCGAGTGGAATCTTCGAGACGGCCGTCATCGCCTCCCCACAGTTGACCCGTTTGTCGTCGTACGACTGGCGTTCGAAAAGGTCTACTTCGAAACCCCGCTGGGAAAACCCTTCAGCAGCCGCGAGACCGCCGACTGCCCCGCCGATTACTGCCACGCTATGGATTCGCGGGGACGGGTCAGACGACCGTTTCGAACCGGAATGACGATTCCCAAATCCTGATGAGGTGTTCTCTGGCATGATTTGTCGCGTGGAAGACGTGCTACGCCTCGGTGAGCAATCGACGGAGTACGAGATGAAGGATGCCGCCGTTCTCGACGTACCGAACGGCTGCGGGTGTCCCCACCTGTGCCGTGACCGGGAACTGCTGTGGTCGATGACGAGGTCACACGGGACCTCCGTGCCCGGGTTCTTCCCCTTCCGGTCGACCGCCGAACGGAGACCCGCGAGGGCGTGAACGGGAGTTCGACGTCCGGGACGTCGGGCTCCCAGGACGCGGCGTTGCGAACGTCCTCGGCCGTAATTGAGTCGTCGTCGACGTTGCGGAGGACGGATTCAAGAAGGACGCGAATGCTGACTGGTAACCGATCTAATTCGCAGAGTCCTTCGTCTTTAAGGACGGTGAGGTCGGCCATCTTGTAGCTCGTACCGTCGAACTCGAATCGGCGAATTGCATCGAATGGGTCAGAGGTTGGTATTGGTTATGATACGTTGAGAGATTTATTAATCGTACTCACGTACGGGGTCCGTGACATATTCGCTATTCTCCTCGAATTGTCAGCACCGGTGTCTCGGCGCTCCGGATCACTCGTTCGGACACGCTCCCGATCAGCTGGCGTGAAAGACCCGACCGACCGTGTGTACCCATGGCGACGAGGTCGACCGCGTGCTGATCGCAGTAGTCCAGTATCGCTTGATGGGGAACGCCGTGCTGAATCTCTGTGACGACTAAAACTCCGTCAACAGTGGCCTGAGATTGAACGTCTTCCAAAATTTTCTCTCCGCTTTGCACCAGCACACGCTTTAGTTCGTCCCAGGTCCATCCCGGGCGAGACGCGTACGCACCTCTATCGACGACGTAGAGTACATGGAGTGTTGCTTCATACGTCCGAGCTAGATCAAGAGCATGCTTGACGGCTTCCTGTGCTTGTTTGTTCCCATCGGTCGGAACAAGGGTGTTCTCGAAGTCTTCACCAAGGTCGGAATCTGATGTCTCTTCGGTTGGCTTCGGTTTGACGCAGAGGATAGGGACATCAACAGTGCGGACGACTCTGGCCGTGACGCTCCCCAGCATGAATCTGTCGAGTCCAGTATGTCCCCGAGTTCCCATACAAACGAGGTCAATGCCAGCGTCAGCGATGTAGGACGCGATCTCCCGCGCTGGAATGCCACGGCGAACCTCCGTTACTACGCTCAGGCCGTCTTCTGAGGCTTTGGCTGCAATCTGTTGGGTGGCGGCATCGCCAGCATCGTACCACGTGTCCGGTAGTGTCTCCAGGTCTGTTTTGAGGGCGGTCAGTTCGAGCTTTCGTTCGATCGGCGAACTATCGACGACGTGGAGCGCGTGAACAGTCGCATCGTATCGTCGAGCGAGGCTCAGGCCGTACCGGATTGCGGGCTCGACGTGATCACTTCCATCGGTTGGGATGAGGATGTCGGTGTACATGGTTGGAGTTGGAAGACCGATTGTGCTAGGGACGCTCCTCTGTGGGTTTGGGCGGCTCCCGGGCGGCTGCCTCGATGCGTTCCTCGAAGAAGACGAGCTCCTTGTTGGTGTGGTCATAGAGTTTGGCCCTCCCATCGAGGACGGTCGTGAACAGCCACTTCAACAGCTGGCCACGACGGTTGTTCGGGAAGTCCATCCAGACGGCATGCGACATCCGGGTTCCGTCGTCCGTCTCTTCGAGTCGGATGGTGCCACCTTCCGGGATTCGAACGGTGACGAGTCCCCGAAGGATCGGATAGTACGCCGTTCCCGTCCAGACCGCTACGTTCGGATGATCGATGTACTGGAATCGGCCGTGGAGGTCGGCGAACATCCCCGCAACCTCCTCGGCCTGATGGAACGTCGCACCCTCATGCGGCCGGTTGTCGGGCGTGTCGTATTCGAGTCCGTAGTGCTCCTCTGGGTTTGACGCCGTCCAGTGGACGGGGTCGGTCACGTACTCCCAGATCTCCTCGGGTGATGCGTCGATGACGATCTCCGCTTTGTCGGTGACGTACATGGGATTGTCCGTTTTTTGTCCTACCGAGCGACCGCGTTGTACACCCATGCAAAGGCGTACGCGAGGATGAACCCGATGACAGCTGCTTCGATCATGCCCGCCACCGTCCCGACGATGGTTGGTTCGAAGAACAGGTGCCACTGCTCCATCATCTCGACTGCGCCCTCGTAGACGCCGACCGCCCCGAATACTCCGAGGAGAAGCATGACGACGGCAGAGACGACTGCCGCGGCGGCACCGAGTGCCGGCGCATCAAGCGCCATCGGTTCGTGGGACATCTCCATGTCATACTCTTCGCGATTGGTGGTTGTGGTGCTCATATGTAATGGTACGTCAGGAACATTCAATCTGATTTCTCCTTAGAATCGAAGCACTCATCGAGTGGTTATTCGGCGTGGAACCACGTCGAAGCAAAACGAGGAGCCAACTCGCGAATCGAGAAACATTTCAAAGTTTGTATTTTCTTTATGAATAGGATTGAGAAGGCCATCGAAACGGTTTCGGTCACTCCTGGAGGACAGTTGTGAAACTTTCTCGCGGTTTTCGATGGTCTCACCGAGGATTACCTTTCAAACTATGGATGTAGGTGGTCTCGTTCTTCATTTTCGTAAGAGCAACTGGCAAGACTGATGCCAATGAATATTCATGTATGGAGACCACTCTCGTCGGCGGGATTCTCTCCTTGGAGAAAGATAGGCAAGGTACGTGGCACCCACTCCGAAGAAGGCGACCACGTAAGCCAGATTGCTCCACACCGAGTCGTATGTTGAGCAGTAGCCCCAACAGACCAGTGTGTACGAGGGCACATTCCACGTTGGCGGGTGTAGTTTGGGCCAGAAGAAGCGACAGTAGGTGGTGAACGTGAGCATCACCGTGACAGGAAGCGCCGCGAGCCAGGTATTGGGATGAACCGAAAATCTCAGTCCATACCGGTGATAGGCGTTCAACAGGACGAATGGGTGGGTGAAGACAATTAGCCACAGGCCGATGGTATACGTGACTGGCCAGTGTTCGATCCGCGGTTGTGTGTATTCGAGTCTCAATGATTCAGGAAGCGTTGCCCAGGGAAACGATGGGTCGGGAACTGGATTCGTGAGAAATGATAGTCCCATGAGGACGAGTCCGCCGATAAGTGCATAAACGCCCCAATTCGCAATCCGAGCGAGTAACTCTGATACTGGATTGTGGATGTGAGTGTTCACGGTGCTCTAACCGTAAGAACAGGGACTGTCGCTGTTTGGAGCACTCGTTCCGTTACGCTCCCGATCATCCATTTGGAAAGTCCCGTTCTGCCGTGTGTCCCCATGGCGATAAGATCGATTTCGTGTTCGTTCGCATATTCGCCAATGATTCGATGCGGCACACCATCACGGACGGCTGTCACCACGGAAAGACCAGCTTCGTCTGCCGTGTCGGCAATGCGGTCAGTTGCCCTTTTTCCGGCCCTCTCAAGTATTTCTTTGCTATCATCCCACTCCATCCCGGGTCGTGAGGCATACACAGTACGATCGACAACGTTGAGCGCATGTACGGTTGCATCGTAGGTGCGTGCTAGTTCCAACCCGTGGTCGGTTGCTCGACGCGCACTCTTACTCCCATCCGTCGGGATGAGAATGTGCTCGTATGAGAGTTGTGAGGGAGTCAGTTCGATGCGTTCCTCTGATCGCCGTACGCAGAGAACTGGCACAGAAGCACCTCCAACTACCCGTTCGGTCACACTCCCGAGCAGGAATTTCTTGAGTCCGCTTCGCCCGTGCGTCCCCATGCTGATAAAATCGATATCATGATCGTCAACATAGTTGAGAATGACTTCGTAGGGCGTCCCCCGAGAAACGTCTGTGATTACGTCAAGATTGAGATCCCTCGCCTGGTCGGCAATCTGCTGTGTCGCAATATCTCCTTCACGCTTCCATTCGTCTGGAATATCCGGTAGTAATTCCTCTTGAATGTCTGTTAGATCAATGACATGGAGAGCATGAATAGTCGCATCATACGTGTTTGCAACGTCAAGCCCATGTTCGATGGCGGGTTTCACGCCTTCGCTTCCGTCCGTTGGGATGAGAATGTCGTCGTACATGGTTCCCCCAACCATGTATGTCGTTAGCAAGCAGCATAAATCGAGGGATTCGTTCTCACTCTACAAGCTGAATAGGCTGAGTGCGTGGGACGTGACCCTGAGACTGTTCACAAGAACGATGGGGTGGATTACTCTCTTCCAGATATCCTAATCTCTTATCTTTCGATTTCATTGTGGTAATAGCAAGAGAATAGAGCATCATTTCACACGAATCATTGGATACGTGACTGAACGTGCGTCTTAGGTTTCTACCGTACCAGTACTAACGTCCAGGTTGTAGGCACCCATAGTACCGGGGAGTGAATCAATCTGTGATCGATTTCGAGGCTCACAACTGCTCGACCAACGCTTCACCAGCGGATAGAAGACGAACTGGTTTTCGATCGTTGCAGAAGTCTCGTGCCTGCTCCAGTTTTTCCTCTTTTTCGGCGTACAGGGTAAGCAGTGAATCGCCAGTTTCGATTTCGTCCCCTACTCGACAGTGAAGAGATATTCCTGCACGGCGGTCTTTCGGCGCCCCTGCCCGTCGGGCAAGTTCGTTCGTTACCCGATTGTCGATGTGTGTAACGACTCCGTCTTGATTAGCCGAAACGGTCGCGTCGTGGGAACCTGGTTCGAGATCATTGAGGGAGATATTCGGATTGCCTCCCTGTGCCTCGATAATATCTCGAAACTTCGAGGCCGCCTGTCCAGTTTCGATGAGTTCTGTTGCTGTCTCGTCGACACCGCATGCGTCAAGAAGGACTTGCGCGAGACGTTCGCTTTTCACACGGAGATCATCAGGGCCATCTCCGTCCAGAACCGTGAGTATATCGCGTGCTTCGAGAACCGGCCCGATCCCACGTCCGATCGGTTGTGCTCCTCGCGTAATTGTGCAGTCGATCCCCATTCCAAGATTTGCTCCAACGCGACTGAAATCCTCGGCCATCTCACGCGCATTAGAAAGGCTCTCTACCTTCGCACCTTCACCGTATGGGATGTCGATGACGACGTGAGTAGCACCGGCACTTTTCTTTTTCGAGAGAACTGATGCGATTACTTGTCCTGGTGAATCCAACGAAAGCGGCGTCTCTGCCCGGATGATTTTATCGTCGACAGGCGACAGGTTCACTGCCCCACCCCAAACCATACAGCCGTTCGTTTTCGCAACGATCTCTTTGATCTCTGCAATCGAGAAATCGACGTTACAAAACACTT
Organism: Haladaptatus ordinarius; assembly: GCF_054177595.1. Taxonomy (NCBI): domain Archaea; kingdom Methanobacteriati; phylum Methanobacteriota; class Halobacteria; order Halobacteriales; family Haladaptataceae; genus Haladaptatus; species Haladaptatus ordinarius. Next base: position 55,782 of record NZ_JBPEHH010000008.1, read on the forward strand.
CCATTGTGTCGGCAGTCCCCGCAGCGGATGTCACTGCGCGTGATGAGGTTTTCGGGATGGTCAGCCCCGCTGCAGCGACGATGGGAACCACGATTGGCGTGACGCGATTGCCAGCCACACCGCCGATCGAGTGTTTGTCGACGATCGAATCGAATTCCCACTCGATAGTTTTGCCGACGTCCACCATACAGGACGTGAGACACAGCATCTCTTCACGAGACAGCCCGTTTGCGTATACTCCAGAGACGAACGCGCTCAACTCGACATCGTTCAAGCGATCCTGGTTAATGTCCCGAACGATAGTACCAATCTCGTGCATTTCGAGTTCAACATCATTGAGTTTCTTCGTGAGATAGGCTACTGAGCCGGGTTTCAGGGCGATTGTTACGTCAACGTCGCCTGTGATGTGGCCAAGTGGACGAGTGACGCCGAGAAGTCCGGGATCGACAAGTTCGTCCGTGATTTCCACAATCCCGGTCGAAATTTGATCGTCGTACTCGATCTGAACACGGTCAAGTGGATGGACACCAAGTTCGCTCGCATCGATTGAATTAAGTAAGACCGTTGGGGTGTGGGTTCCAATATCGATCTCTTCAGCGACAAGTTCCATAGACACTATTCAACCACCGGCATTATCAGCACGAGCTTCTTTTATCACGGACTACGCCGATGCATTCTATGCTGTTGCATACTGGTGTTCATCGAGGAAATGCAGTCCCATACCGGACATCATAGGGCAGATTCCGTGCAGCGAGTCGATCAAAAAACCACTCGGGGTCGATAATCTCTTCAGAGAGCCAGACGCCCGGTGTGTCGACGCGGTCTTCATACAGGGCACGACCTATCGTGGCTGCACTGATGCCTGTGGCACGGGCTTGATGCCGGTCGACGAGTGTGTATTCTACCGATCGATTATCCCCACCGACGGTGACGGTGATCGCGAACCAGTCCTGACCATCATACAGCTGATGAATCCCACCAATCGCTTCGGTGAGTATACGACGAGAAAGTGGTCGTTCTGTCAGCATCGAAGTTCCGCCCACATTCGCAATGGTTGCTAATAAACGGCCAAGCCAGGGTGGATCAAGGGCGAAGCGGACGGTCACCGTCTCCGCACCGAGCGTCCGCGCATAATAGAACTGGTCGGAGAATGGAAACAGATAGGTTCGTCGTTCGCCGATCGGCTCTGGGAACCTGACGGCTGATTCGCAGTCGAAAGGTGAGACCTGCTTCTGGCGTCCGTCCGCGGTGATTTCATATGGGTGACTAGCAAGTTCCATCACTTCAGACAGGCTGGCGGGACCAAACTCATCGCCGATGGAAAGAATCAGCGCCGTTGAGACCTTTTCAACAGCACCGAGATGTGTAGCACCCAGTCGTGCTAGCATGTTCGAGATACCTGGTTGGATCCCGGCGCCGAGGACGACCCTCGCGCCAGTTTCTTCAGCTCGCTCACTGAGTGATTGTGCAGCCGCCCAAATCGGTGGAACTGCTGTGGTGGACGTGAACGCGAGACCCCGGTCAACAACGGCACGAAGCAATCTCGCGTCGGGCTGGTCAACCGTGCTAATGACGAGGTTTACACCGTCAAGCGCTGAGTCGATTGAATCGTCGTCAGTGACGTCCAAGTGCTCTGCACCAACATCGTCACCTAGTTTGGCGGCAAGTTCGGACGACTTCTGCTGGTCACGTCCACCGATGATTATGTCCCCCGGAACCGTCGATGCAAGCTCAGCAGAGATATAGCTCCCCACGCTCCCGTAGCCGCCAGCAACGAGGATGGACGAGTCCGCCATTTCGTAGGCAACTTCGGTAGTGGCATAGAAACCCCTTTGCCTGAGTGAACACCGTAATGGCCGCGGTGACTCCGTAACGACTCCCCTGTTTCGCAATAATAGAGCATACCGAATCGTGAACGATGACCACCACCTAGTGTAAAGGTAAACGATATCGTCGACCAGCAGATAATCCCATAAATAATTGCTCATTAGCAGAATGTGCATCACGGCTACGTCGAAGCCCTCATTGAGGTAATCCTCGTTACTGTGGCGATAGAGCGGATTGGCTATTTACTAATGAGTTGATTCGAACGGTATAGACCGACGAATCCACTGAACGATGACTGTGGTTTATCGATGCGCTATCCCAACATTCCTTGGTGCCAACATGACTGACAAACCACGAGCTATCGATAAAACACGCCGTCGATTTCTGGCTATTGTTGGCGGTACCACCATCGGAATGACCACCAGTGTCGAGGCACAGAAAACAACTTCGAGTAATCGGCATCAAGGTGGAGGGCAGGGAATGTGTTGTTTCCGTCTTGGTGGGCGAACATCCGGATGGCAAGGCCGCGGGCCACAGTCGATTGCCAGGCAGAAGAATCCGCGGTTACAGCTTGAACCGGGGAGAATGTATGGTCTGATGTGGCAGAACCTGGATGGTCAGCCCCACACGTTTGCTTTGCGAGACTCGAATGGCGAGAATCTTGCTGTGATTCTTCCGAACGTCCGGACGATGGAAGGCCCAATGATGGGTGGGCAAAATGGGACGATGATGGGTGAAAATCAGACAATGATGGGCGGGCAGAACGGAACGATGATGGGTGGACAAAATGGTACTATGATGGGGGGACAGCAAGGGCAAGGGAGACAGACACCGCCGGAGAACGCTATCAAGGTAACGCCGCAGGTCGCCAAGAAGGGCACCGTACAAATGCTCATGTTCGTTGCTACACGTGACATTGCACAGTATATCTGTACTGTCCACCCGACAACGATGGTCGGCAAAGTAACAATGAAGAGTAGCCACGGAGACGGTGGAAACGGTGATAACAATGGCCAAGATCATGGCCACGACGGCGGGAACAACGGGAACGGCGATGGTGGTTCGTGAAATACGGTTACTCTATCGGTGGGCGAAACCATGACGTGGCAGTTCAGTCCCAGATACGATATATCGCTGTTTTGAGTCGACTGTGGTCTGTTCCTAATGGGTATCGTGTCATGGTAATTCCGTGGTACGGAGCAGCGGCTGTGTCTCTATTAAAATCATAAACGGCAGCACACAAACGCGATACTCTTGTCAGACTCGCTTAGTTCTGCTTAGTGCAACATGGAGTAGTGGGACAACTGTATCCCAATCAATCCACTCTCCATCTAGAAGTAGACCAAATTTACTGTCACCTGACTTCATAAGCAGTAATGAAATCCGGCAGATGCGTATTCTCAAAATGCACGAAGACCGTGCCACCAACAAGCAACAACTCCCAGTACGACCGTCTGATTCCAGCTACCGCCTCAACAGCTACCTTCTTTGAAGGCGAGTCTTGGGTATGAGTGTCATTGTTGAATTCACTATTGAGAAGGAGAACTTAGCGTTAGGCCAGGCATTATCGGGGGCTGGCAGTACCCGTATCGAACTCGAAGAAATCGTCCCGAGTGAAAACAACGTCATGCCTTTTTTCTGGATCGTCAATCCAGATAGAGAGGGATTAGAAGTGAGCGTCGCCGAAAGTGAATACGTCAAAAATCTCGTCCGGCTCGACACCCTTGGTGACCAGTCGCTCTACAAAGTCGAGTGGACGGGTGAATACGAAGACCTCCTCGCCGGCATCGTCAAAACGGAAGGGACGATTCTTGAAGCGACAGGGGACGACGCGTGGCATTTCATTCTCCGATTCATTGATCACGATCATGTCGGCCAGTTCTACAACTTTTGCACCGACCACGAGATCCCGCTTCACATCGAGCGTGTGTACACCTTGACCGAGGAGGGATTGCGAGGACGGATGTTCGGATTGACGAACGAACAGCGTGAAGCAATCGTTCTCGCACTCAAGCGCGGCTATTTCACGATTCCACGAGAAGTGCAAATGCAAGCGTTGGCTGATGAACTCGACATTACCCAGCAAGCGTTTTCTGAACGCCTCTGGCGCGGTCTCGAGAAAGTGCTTGTAAATCTCTTCGAATGACTCGGCCTCTGATTCCCAAGGGGTGATAAACATCTTGTGCACACAGACAATTTTTCTTTTTCCCCCTGTCCCTACGGCTGATGTGCAATGAACGAACCGAAGCGAGAGACAATGTTCGAAGTATTTGCGAACAGGCATCGGCGGCACTTATTGATTGCGTTGCGAACACAGAATCCGCAGCGGATCGAAGAGAGCCTGCCCCAAAATATGCCTGTTGGTGACGAGAAAACGAAAGACTTGCAGGCTGCGTTCTATCACAACCACCTTCCGCGACTGGATGCTGCAGGGTTCATCACTTGGAATCGAGATACCAACGAGATTGTTCGAGGACCGGACTTCGACACGATTCTCCCTCTGTTAGCGGTGATTGAGAATTGCCACGACGAACTCGCTGACTGCTAATTTTCAGCACTGTTGTCGCTGGTTAGACGGTCTATTTCTCGCTATGCCAGCCCTCACGTCACATTCTCTCTTCAGCAGACGTCTATCGGCTGCCGATTTGAATTGAACCCGACGTGAATTCGTTCCATCTCCTGCTCCGGTTCGTGCAGAGGGTATGCATCGACCACAGAACTCTATTGGTTATTCTGACGTGAATTCACCAAGTCCCGATTGTTCGCGTTCCTCTGGCTCAATGACCGACGGATCGTCATGACTGGGGTTGTTAACTCGTGTCGAGATCTCGTAGGCAGCCAAATCATCACGAGAATACGGTTGACACAACGCTTCGCGTTCGTCTGGTCCGGCCGAAAGCCACCGATCTTCATCCTCACTACCGAGTACAACCGGCATCCGATTATGGATCGGCTTCATCACGTCGTTAGGTTCGGTCGTCAGAATCGTCACACAGGGAATCGCCTGCCCATCTCCTTCCCACACTTCCCAGAGACCAGCCATCGCGAACGCTGGAGAGTCCTCACGATACACACGATACGGCTGTTTCGGGCCACCGTTCTGTTGCTGCCATTCGTAAAATCCGGATGAAAGGACCAAGCACGGTCGTGATTTCCACGCATTCTGGAAGACGCGTTTCTCGTCAGCCGTTTCGGAGCGAGCGTTGATGATTCCCTCTTCGGGTTTCTCTGCCCAGAACGGTATCAATCCCCAGTGGTACTGGTCGATCTCGTCAGTTGCTTCATTTGTAATGACTTCTAATGGCTCTCCGGGAGCGATATTGTATCGTGGTGTGTACCCACCATCAGTGACGACCCGTGCGTCGAAGCGGTCCTCGAGGTCTTGTTGCTGGATGAAGAGCGCAGTTCGCCCACACATAGAATATGTACGGTCTACAGGCGCATCAACGTATGGTGACCGGGGAGGATCGAAGGCAAATGGTTTGCATGTGACGGAGCTACCGTAAGCTATGGCGGCTGCGTGGGCACAGTGGGAGCACGTTACGAAGGTTGACCCAGACAAACCACTCCATGATGGGGATTCCTACGTAGACATTGCGGACATAGGTACGGATGCAATCATTCTCGGTGGCACCACGAACGTCACAGAAGCCCGTGTTCAGCCGATTCTTGATGCGCTTTCTTCTACCGAGATCCCCATATTCGTCGAACCAACCTACCGCCCAACGCTGTTCCATAACGAGGCACTTTCGGGCTATTTGCTACCGATTGTCCTGAATGCCAATGACCCACTGTGGATCACAGGAGCACACCACGAATGGGTTCGTTCATCTGATCTTGAGTGGAAAGCAGTCCATCCAGAAGCCTATATTGTCCTGAATCCAGCGTCGTCAGTTGCGACGTACACGCAGGCAGACTGCGACCTCGATGTCGATGACGTCGTCGCCTATGCTGAACTCGCCGAACAGATCCTCGGCCAGGACATTGTCTACCTCGAGTATTCTGGCACCCTCGGTAATCCAGCAGTTGTCGCTGCCACACGGAATGCACTCTCATCAGCGCAGCTCTTCTATGGGGGCGGGATTCACGACTACGACTCGGCCTACGAAATGGCGAATGTCGCAGATACAGTCATTGTTGGCGATGTGCTCCATGAGGCTGGCATCGAGACGGTTGAGGAAACTGTTCGCGGAGCAAAGGATGCGAAGCACGACTCGTAATTTTGCGCTCTACAATCGAAGAAGTGATTGTGTCGATCAAGAGTATGCACCTGTAATCGGTCGCTTGTAAGTTAGTATGTAATACTAATTAGTATCGCCCACCGATTTAACCCCGTTAGAGCACTACCATTCGATATGAGCGAGAATGCCGCAATCGTAGCCCGGATCATCGAGCATAACACGGGCGGGCAGAACCGTGCGACAATCGATCGCGACCACATTGGTGTGATTGCAACTCAGCACGGTCGCTTTGACGGCGATATTGATGATTCGATAGCCGAGGCGCTTGCTGAAGGATACATCGAAGAGCAGGATGGTGAGTACGTTGCGACAGAGAAGGTTTGGGATCTAGTTCCCGGTACTACTCGCTAACTAGTTGTTCGGTCTGACTGCGTTTTGAGTTCTTCCCCTCTCCCACTCTTTCTTCAACCTCTTTGTTAGTATACAATGCTAACAAAGGCATCTGAAATTCTAAAAACCCGCTTCAATTCACTTAGTAACGTACGTAAAACTTATCTAATGGTGGGTAATAACGTATTCTAGAAACAACGCCTGCACTGAAACGCGAGTGATTCCCCTATGACACCACCACCAACCGCTGACACAGATGGCCACGAATCGCACAGTCGACGGGCGTTTCTCGCAACAACCGCCAGTCTCGGCCTTGCATCACTGTCCGGGTGTGTGTATGGCAGTGGAATTGGTGCGGTTGATGATGGATCGAACAGCACCAATAGCACGAATTCAACAGATGGCACACCATCGAGACTTGATCCGACCAAGTATGCCGACCAGTTCAAGCACCGAGTCAACATCGCGAAGAAAGGCGCAGACAACACAGGGGAGCACGCGATCGATGATGTTCTCGACCATGTGATCGACGACGATACACTCGTCTACTTCCCACCTGGCCGGTACAAGCTCAATACGAACCATCGCCACGTTGGACTCCGTAACCTCGGAATTATCGGGCAGAACGCGGTCCTCACGCACGGGCGTGTGGACGCGATTGAGGGGTTCGATGTGACCGAGGGGGAGTATCACGGCCCTGCTCAGCATTTCAAAATAGGAGTGACTGATACACCGCACAAGGGACGTTTCGTGTTCGGTGGGATTCACAGTTGATTGGCGCGGGAAGAACGAAGGGATGCAGATTCTGAATCATCATACCGCCGGGAAATCGGTGATCCAGAACATTGGGCAAGTCGGCATGCACTCGCTAGGGTGTCAGGGACCATTCCGACTGAATCCAGCAACTGAGAATGCGTTCATTCGAGCCCGAAATATCGACATCCGACATGGCGGTCTCACCTACCAGAAGACGATCAACACGCGCGATACGTACGACGGTGGGCCGTATGCTGGTCGATCGTGGGCCACATCAGGAATTACGATGCATCCACGTACGCAGGGGAAGCTCCGCTTAGAACGGGTCATCTGTGGCGGGTGGCCTGACAACGGGATCTACGTGATCGGCGGACAGCCGGGTACAGGAGACGGTACCGCCGAAGTGATAAACTGCATTGCAGGCAATTCACAGGCCTCAAACATCCGGATTGGTGGGACGAACTCGAAGATCATCGGGTGCAAGGTCATCATTGATCAGTCGTTCGGGGACGAGTTCTACTACGAGCAGCGTCCCATCCGGATCGATGATGGTTCTTGTGCGGTCAAGAATACACAGATCATCCAGAAGAAGCCGACTGGATGGAGCCTCACTGTCCTTCATGCGGTGCAGAAAGCGTTGATTGAGAACGTCTCGATAACAATCCACGATTCGCCGACGAAAGCACTCGTTATCGATGATGCAGCAAGCAATGTCACGGTTCGGAATATGCAGGTTCAGACGCCCGGCTGGCAGGCGACGGAGAAAATGCTCTTTCGTGGGTCGGGTGACGTAATGGAGAATATCACTGTTGATGGAAAGCCGGTTTGATCCTCGAGATCAGATTTTTCTGATATCGCGGAGGATACCCACGACACAGATAAGCGAAATAAGAAATGCCGCTGGTTTTGCCCAGCCTTCGGGAAGGTACATCGAAAGGTAGTACCAGAATCCGATGAAAGAGAGTCCGAACGCGATGAATGGAGCTCCAAACGCGAACAGAATTGCAGATACTCCTCTCCCGAGGGCGCCCATCGTTACGCCCTCCAGTTTGCAACGGCGGCGGTACCAAGGACAATGATGAATGATCCAATCCCCTTGATACCAAATGCATAGCAAACGAGGAGCGCCAGGAGAATTGCGCCCCAGAAGCGCACTCTTCGACTGTGCTTGATCGCATCGACGATGGTGGTTTTGAGTGCGCTCATGAGTTTGAGTCTTGGTCGTCTTCGGTGTTTTCGCGTGGGTCAGTGAGGAGGTGGTACAGTGCAGATTTGGCGTGGATGTTTTCGATATAGCCCGCTGCTTCCAGCACTTCTAATCGCTGATGGATGTATTGCCGGGTGTAGCCTGTTTCGTCGACCAGATATGATTGCGTTCGATCGCCTTCGTGAAACAGGTCGAGGATTTGCTTGTCAACATCCTTTAGTCGGACCATCGGCTGCAATTCGTAGCGTATCATACGTAAGTGTTGTCTGTCATTGACCTATTGTAGTTTACGGATAGTCAAGTACGAAAAGACACTACTGTCCGTAAACTATTTATTTCTATTTCTAGTTTAGTAGGATGGAATATGGTTCCCTCAAGAAACCACGAGCAGAGCGACAGAAACGAGTCGGAAACAGCACCTAGTGGCTCCGTTTCACAGACAATTGCAAAAGCAGTAGATGCTGGTATCGAGTTGGTAGACACGGTGGCCATACGTGCCGGTCAAGCAATCGGCGTCACGGATGAGACGGTTGCAAAAGCGATCCCGAAGGCATACAGTGTCGCGCTCACGTCGGGGCTCGTTATCGGTCGTGCCGCTGCCCAATCGAGTGGGAGCGTGAACGTCTGTGATCAATCCAAGTTCATCGGCCAGGCACTCCCGTTCTTTCTCACCGCTGGCGGGACGTTCCTCGTTGGTGCCTACGCGCTGAGCCAACTCATCGGTGGAGGTGGACAAGCACTCTCGATGTCGAGTGGCAAGCAAGGGACGTTCAAAAGCATGCAGATGGACGGGCACAAGGGCTTCATTAGCGCTCTCGTCGGTCTCTCGCTGCTTGGTATCATGATGGGCTGGATGGCTTTCCCGGTTGATACCAGCTGTCTGCCCGGTGTCTAAGGAGGAATGCATGCACGCCAACACCCGACGAGTGTTGGTTGTCAGTCTCGCCATCATCCTCCTCGTTCCGATGCTGATTACCTCGGCGATCGCCGCCACTCCCCACTCGTCACACCCAATGTTCCAAGCCACCTCGCCCAACGGATCTGCAGCCAATAATTCGACCACAACGTCGCCAGCCAACGGCTCGCATGCGCCAGGCAGTGGCTCGTCCGGAAATGGTGGCTTCGGTGGGTTCATGCCTGATATCCCGGGACCGAAAGAGACCGCGAAGATCGCGATCAATTTCCTCGCTGGCACGTGGCTTGTTGAGCAAATCACGACGGCCATCGAGGAGTTCATCAACGCCTTTACCGGCTTTATCGTCGGGACGCCATTCCCGACAAATGATGGCTATCTCGGTATCCTCGGCTACCCCGCCGAGAACCAGAATCCCAATTGGAACGATATCTTCTGGCAGCTCTACGTTCCATTCGTCGGCTCGACCTCGATGGTCCTGCTGGTGTTGAATCACTGGTTTTCCGCGATCAAGGTCACCGCACCTGGTATGGGACGGGATCTTGATGGAGGTGATTTACTGATTAAGACGACGGCTGGCGGGATGTTTATCGGCCTCTGGTGGCAGATCGGGACAGCAATCGCCCGGCTGAACAACGCCTTTGCAACTATGCTCGCCCCGAGTGGGGCAGAGATGGCCACGACGCTGAATGGACTGGCCAAGCTCGCCTCTGGGGGAATACTCACTATCATCTTGACCCAAGGGGCGAGTCTCTCCGAGATATTTGCCTTGGCGATCATGTTCGGTACGCGCCACGCACTACTCATCCTCTATCAGGTGTGCATGCCCATTCTGGTGATCATGGCGCTCACGGCACCAGCTGAGTGGATACGTGGGTTCTTCGCTCGATTAGCGTGGCACTACCTCACGCTGCTCATCCTCGTCTTTCCGGCGGCCTTCCTTCTCCGCCTTGGGTTGATCATCGACTTCGATTTCGGATTTGGAGTCCTCGGCGACATGCTCGTCGGAATGGGCTTTCTCGGTGGCGCTGTCCTGTCGATCGCGATCCTCGGCTGGACGTCGATCGCAACACGACGCTATGCGGGAAAGATGAGCAAAGCGGCCGGGAACAGTCGTCCTACGAAGGATGGTATGGAGAAATCCTATAAGCGTGCCAAAGAGCGCAAAGAATCTGCCACCAATTGGCTCCACAGTCGACGCCAAAATCTTCGAGCCATTCGGTCAGATGGCGGCACAGACGAATCCTCGCCTTCCCCTGAACCTAAGAAATCACCCATCACACGGCAGGGATCGAAGCCGGAGATGGCGCCCTCACGTCCGAACGAAAGTATGCGTAAGCGTCGGAACGAAGGCGGATGGCGGTTGTCCGGAAAGAAGGGCTATACCGATGACTGACAGCCAGTATCGACTTGTAACCACGGAGGACGGGTTCTGTCCTCCCACTCGCAGTCAAGCAGTGTCGTTCTCGAGCGGCACTGTGCTGCGGTGATTCACTACACACCCCGATCACACATGTCAGATTCACCCGGAGCAGAAGTTCTCGATCAAATGGCCAGCGGACGGGATGTCTTCGGTCGTTGGGACATGAACGAGCTCGTTCGTGCCATCTACCCGGCACTCGGGATCCTGGTCCTGACACCATTCCTCCCGAAGCGACTCCAAATCGCGGGCATTCTCCTGACGCTCGTCGCGTTGGCAGGTGCAGGAGTTGTGCTCGCTGTTGAACCAGCGTACCTCACGGCAGGTGAGTTCGTCGCTCAACGGACGAAATGGCTCACCCGGCAATCGGTGAAGCTTCATTCCCGTCAGAACCGCCGCTAACCCACAGTATTACCCGCAAACCAACACCCCGACATTCAAACCAATGAGTCAGAACGCCCAACCCCCAAACGAGCATCCGACCGCACAGAAACTCTTCCAAACCGTTCCTCTCGTCCGTCGATTCGTGACGAGTACCAGCGGCCAATCCACCCAAGAGTGGGTTCCCGTGAATCGGCCACTCCCAGCACACAACGCCGTGGAATTGACAGACCGATCGGTCGTTGCCGCGATCCGTGTTGACCCAGCGAACATGAGCACGAAGACGGCATCGCAGTGGGAAGACCGCATCAAGCAGCTGGATGAAGCCCTCTCAACAACCGTCGATTTCGAGATTGAGCAATACAGTACGCTTCGCTCGCTGGATAAGCAGAGCTATCGTGAGGATTATCACGAGATGGCCGCTGAACGTCCCGACGAAAAGGATCTCACGGGAATGGACCGCCTGCAGCGTCGTCTGCTCGATGAACGAGTGGAGATCATCGACGATGACCACGAGAGTGTGCTTGTTCGCGAGCATTACGTCCTCGTGAAGGTCATGCCGGTCGAACTCTCCGAATCATGGGACGACGCGGCTGGACTCTTTGGAAGCGCAACAAACCTCCCGTTCATCGGCGATCAGATCAAGGCCCGTCGAATGAACAACTACGGCGACGACCTCGAGCAGCTTCGCATTGACCTGACTGCTCGCCTGAACAAGCGCGTCGAAAGCGTCGTTCAAGCACTCGGGAGCGTTGATGGGATCACCGGGACGCCCATCTCACTTGTGGAGTTCACGCGGTTGCTCCGCTCGTACTACCGAGCGGACAATGCAGCCACCATTCCCGATGAGACGATTCGGGCATTGATCCATGACTCGCCGGTTGTAGGTGCGAACGCCGATGTAGACGCAGATTACGAGGTCGACGTACAAACGAAGGACACCGATCCGATCGCCGAAAACTATCGGTCATTTCTGGCTCCTGAATCAGTTCGGTATGATGATCAGCGCTATCTCGTCCTGGACGAAGAGACCTACGTCCTCGGGATGTGGGTCGAGAATTGGCCGGAGAACCCTGATATCGGCATGTTCAGAGACGTGTTGAACACGCCCGGTGTGCATATTACGCTCTCCACGCACGCGCTCGGCGTCTCAAAATCTGATGCCCGGCAACAATCCCAGAAGAACAAGATCAAACACAAAAGCGACTACGAGAAGAAAGAGCAGGAAGGCCATTGGGGAGCCGAATCGGCTTATCGGAAGTGGCAAGCAGCTTCTGACATCGAGGATTCTCTGACCGAATCAGGATCGGGGCTGTTCATGACGAGTACCTACGTGAGCCTTCGTGCCAGCTCTGAAGAGCAGCTGCTCGATGCGGCGAAGACGATGAAACAGCGCTTCAAAGAGCAACCCGCCCGGTGCGAGGTTGTGCCTGCCCACTTCCAGCAGGAGGAGATGGCCCACTCGGCCGCGCCACTCGTCTATGATTCGATGAACAAGGCCACGCCGATGCTGGGGCGTGCACTGGCAAAGCAGATGCCCTACACTTCGAACAACATTTACGAGCCATCGGGAATCGAGGTTGGCATCCATCACGATCGGGACGAACCCACGATTGTCGATCCATATCTTCGGGGAATGGGCTACAATATGATGGTGTTCGGTAAGATCGGGAGCGGCAAGTCCACTACATCGAAGAAAATTCTGACACAACTCAAGGAACGCAACCCCGAGATGAACGTCGTGCTCATCGATCCACTCGAAGGGCTTGCGGGCCCGTCGAAGCTCTTCGATGCTGAGCAGATTGTCGTGGGGGGTGAGACGGGTCTCAATCCGTTGGAGATCAAAGAAACGCCCGAGGAGAAGCTATCCGTTGTTGGTCGGACGACGCCGTTCAGCGAGGCGATGGAGCGCTTCATAAGTTTCGTCGAGACGTTCTACGACCTCGAAGGCCGAGAACTCGAAGCAGAGAAAAAGAACGTCTGGGAGAAAGCCGGACGCCGTGCCTACAACGAGAAGGGAATCACGAAGGACCCGGGCACGCACGGCAACGAATCACCGACGCTTCGGGACGTGATTCAGGAGATTGCGCATATTGCTGGAGTCGGCGATAACCCCGAGATTCACCAGATGGGCGACCTCCTCGACGCTGATTTGAGTGAGACGGACGTCCCGCTGCGAACCCGCGAAGCGGCCGAACGGGTGCTCTCTGAGGACATTGAAGCGTTCCGGACGCGCTATCGCCACTTCACGAAGGAAACTGGCTTCGATTTGAACGCTGATGGCGGGAGTTTCTACCTTGACCTGCAACTCAAGGAGGGGAAAGGTGAGACGGGGCTGATGCTCGGGTTGCTCCTCACGTCGGTCTATGAGATGGCCAAAGAGAGCGACGACCCGACGATGATTCTAATCGACGAAGCGCAGTATCTCACCAAGCACGCGGATAACCTCACGTTCTTGGAGCAGGTTGTCCGTCACTCTCGGCACTACAACCTCTCGTTGCTGTTCAGCACCCAGTCGATCAGCGAGTTCTACGCAAAGGACGACGAGGGAACGAGCGCGCTCAAATCGCAGGCAGAGGTGATCTTCAACAACTCCTCGATGATGTGCTTCCACCACCTGGACGATATGACGCCCGAGTTCGGGAGTGAAATCGGGCTGAACGCCGAGGAGGCAACCTTCGTCAATAGTGCCCTGCCGGGCGACAAAGACCGTGGGTATTCGGAAATGCTGCTCGCTGTGGACGAAGACGGTACGCGAGAGTGCTACCCACAGCGGGTTGAGATGAGTATGGATGTAAATCCAGTCGAGTTCTCGATCGTCGATTACGAACCGAGTGACCACGGGAATTGGCACGAGTATTTAGAGCGCCAGCTTGGCGACCGCTTCGATGATGGGCAGCAATCCAGTGATGAGTCGGAGAACGAGACGACGGCGAAGCGTTCGGTAGTGGCGGCTGACGGTGGTGAGCACCAATGAGCCTCCTATTCCAGGCTGTTGAGATGGTAGTGGCTGCGTTTCACACACTCGCGAGTGTTCCACTCATCCAGCCGTTCTCAACGTTCCTCGCCGAGCAGATGTTCGCGGTCTTCTTCACGAACAGTCTTGTGCCGGCGTTTCTGGGCTACTCGGCACCGGAACTCAACGCGCTGCTCGGTGACATCGTTGCGTCGTATCTCGCGATCATCGGTGTGCTGATCGGAGCCTCAAAACTCATTCCGGGGGCAGGCCGATGAGCCGCTTCAGCCGATCAGCCGAGTACCGTGCTGCACAGCTCGGTACAGAGTCTAATAGCCAAGCCAGTGATGAGCTCATTCGCGTTCGGCCGTTCAAAGACGATGGCGGGATTGACACCGCAATCGAGTGGTTCGAATCCGTCCATCCGTCTCACTCAGACCTAAGTGGCAAGCGAAGCGTGCCCCGTGCAGCAGAGATCGTCTACGACGGTGAGCAGATCAGCTTCCGCTACCTGCCGTGTAGCGACGATTTCCACTGGTTCCTTACCCGCCTTCGGCACAAGTATCCTGATTCAGACGTTCGGCGGGAAGAGGCCGACCTCATACACATCGATGAGGGGGATTACGTCGCCGGTGGTGAGTGGACGCTCCGGAAGCATCGATGGTGGCCAATTCGTCGCCGTGACCTCGAAGGCTTCCGCGAAGACGACCCATACGAGACCGTCCTTGGGGATATCGTAGATGATGCGGTGAAAGCCGGTGGTGCGACCGGTCGGGAGCCAGTACGGAGCGTCATCCAAGTCATGTTCCGCCCGACAACGCGGAACTGGCAGACGGGACGCCTTCTCACGACGAATCTCACCGAACTCTACTACCATCTGAATGGCGTCTACACGATTCACGACCTCGCCGAGACCAAGCGCGAGAAAGAAACAGCCGATGCAACGGAAATCGGGAATGTCCTCGATCGGCGTGCAAAAGAGAAGGCGTTCGATGTGATGATTCGCCACCTCTCGGTCGGTGATGACAAGGAAGCGGTCAAGCACCACGCCGAGGCGGTCGGTGCCTCTTTCGCGAGCTATTACAACTCAAAGACCGAGCAAGCGTTCATCGTCGAGCCGAGTAGTTCGCCGGACACATTGGCGGAGACGATGGCCCGTCGGGAGTGGTCGGGCGAGAAGATGTTGCTCACGTCACTCGAGATCGCCCCAATCGTGCATCTACCACCAGCGGATATCTCGATCGCCCAGCTCGACCGTCGCCAGACCAAACGCGGTGAAGAAGTGCCAGTCGGATCCCACGAGCACAGTGGGTACATCACGGGGGAGAAAGATGCTTAATCGACTCTTCGGTGGTAGGAAAGACCATTCGACTGATGAATCGTCGGAGAATGAAGCCGAGAAAGACGCACCTGTCCCGACGACGATCACGAACGAACCGTATGGGTTCACGCAAACGGGTGCAGAGTACGCGGCGGACGGCATGACCGAAACGATCACCGAAACCAAAGAGCAAGGGCCGGTGGCAGGCCCAGAGATCCGCGAATTGCTCGAACGTGCTCGTGATCATCCAGACATGCCTCTGTGGCTTGGGTACAACGACAGCGCCCAGCAGGGCTTCGATCCGGCCCCCGTCGAATTCAACCAGCTCTTCCAGCATCTCTGGGTTGTCGGAACCACTGGTGCCGGGAAGACCACCGAAATGCTGAACTGGATGGTGCAGCTCGCCTGGGCAGGCTACGGGTTCATCTACTTCGACCCCAAGGCCGAGGACAGCAAAGAACTCCTCCAGAAACTTCCCGAATATCGGCACGACGACGTGATCTGGATCGAACCGGGTGACGACGACCACGATCGAAGTATCGGGATCAACTTCCTCGAAGTGCCGGACTGTGAGAGCGAGATGGAGCTTGAACAGCACGTCACCGACCGCATCCAGGTGCTCAAGGCCGTTCTGTCGGGTGACGATTACTGGGGCCCACGGATGAATGCGATCGTTGAGTCCATGGCACGGGCAATGATGCAAGCGAATCACGAGATCGAGGATTCAGACGAACAGTACTGTGTGCTCGATATGTACTTCGTCCTCTTGAACGCCCAACGACGCGAGGACTTCGCCGACGAGATTGACGATCCGTGGGTCGGTGAGTTCGTCTCTGAAATCGCCGAGATGGATGACGATGCCGTGCGACCCGTGATTACCCGGCTGAAACCGTGGGTCGAGAGTCCCGTCACCCGCCGCATCGCAGGCTGTCGTGAGAGTACGATCGACTTTCGGGAGATCCTCGATGACGAGAAGATCGTAATCGTTCGCACAGCCGTCTCTGACGATGATATCAAGCAACTCGTGACGCTCGGGACGCTTCGGCCGCTATGGAACGCGATTCAGAACCGCTCGATCGAAGGCGCGGAGAAAACGCCGTTTTTCGCAATCCTCGACGAGGCCGACCGCGTCCTTCACAAGAATCTTGACGTCGATGATATGCTGGCACGTGCCCGCTCGATGCGCCTCTCGGTGACGCTGGCGTGTCAGTATCCGACGCAACTCAAAGAGTCGGGTGTGCTCAAACCAGTCAAGAACAACTGCAACACAGGTGTGTTCTTCCGCGTACTGGACGACGAAGACGCCCGCCCTCTCACGCGGCGGTTAAGTGACTGTGATATCGAAGATTTCACCGAACTCGAAAACCATCGAATCTGGTCACGTATTCCGTTAGACGGCGGCACCCGGTTCTCTGGTGCGCTCAAGCTCAAGACGTTTGCGCCGTATCCGAACATCCGGGACGAAGACGAAGCAGAGGAAATTATCACTGAAAGTCTGGAGCGGTTTGCGGCCCCGCCACTCACTGACGACGAGATGATGCGCCAGCTCAAGTTTGGTGGGATGAACGAAGCCGTCACGCCGGAGAAAGCGAGTGCCAAGACACTCGATACGGCGAATGATGAGCGATCGCGTGATGCGGCACTGAAAGCCATCTACGACGAGAGCATTCGGCAGGGGCAACCAGGTGAGTTCATGCCGATTGAGGCGTGTCTCGATCGCCTCACCGACTACCTACCTGCACGGGGCGGCGTTGAGACCGCCGAACGTGCGTGGCGGCATGTGCTCAAAGACATCCCTGAGGCATATCTTGAGTATCGCGAAGAAAGCGGCCAAAGCCAAGTGAAGGTGCGCTCTCGGAGCTTCATGAACGTCGGCGATAGCGAGAATGACGGCGGGGCAGAACACTGGGCACCGATGGCTGATGCCTATGTCCCGATGACACAGCTCGGCTTCATCTTCGAAATTCCAGATCAGACGGGCAACGCAATGCCGGACGGTCTCGCACGGGTCGACGAGATGCTTGCAATCGACGACGCTGATGATCCCGAAGCGATTACCGCCAAAGTGACCACCTATCGGGACAATCACGCTCTCCTGAATCGTCTTGCGGGAGCGAAGGATGCCTATATCGAGAGTGAACACACGACCGGCAGCACTCAACCCTCACAGACGGTGAAAAATCTCGCCCAAGCCCATAACGCCGGACATCGGTGTCTGTTCTTTGCCCGGGAGGACGTCGCCGAAAATGTGTATGAGACGGTCGCACACGAACCATTCTGTTGTCGGAGCAATCACCCGGTGACTGACGAACGGCGGTTCTACACCGGCACCCAGATGCTTACGATCGATGGCGAGACGATGACCCGGCCTGGAAGTCGAGAGAACGTCTGGGTACATGACGAGCAGACTGGCGAGTACGTGCTACGTGACAGTGAGGACACCGTCCATGCCCGGTTCGAGTCGGCAGCAGACATCTTCACTGACGCGAGTGCCTACCCCAGCGGTGGCGAGCGGAACATCAAGCCGCCAGTGATCCCCGAGTACGAAATGGATGGCGACCTCGACGCGGTGGAATGGGATGTGATCGTGGTGCCGCCGGAGACGCAAACACCGATGGATATCCGGCTGTATGAAGGCGAGACACAGACGCCGGTGACCGATCTGGTGGACGCCGCATCTACCCAACGGAAACAGTCGACCAGTGAAGACGACGAGCCGGACACAGACTGGAGTAGTAGCAACAAGAGTATCGAGGCGGCACCCGTCAGCAGAATTGAACCAGTGACCGAAGCAGGGGCCGACAACGGAGACTGTGAGAAAGAGGAGGATGCGGCGGATTCCCTCAACGAACTACGATAGATCGGCGTTATTCACGATTTCAGTTACTTTTTGCTGTGTTGCATCGTCGTGTGTCGCGGTGAGCACTTGGAGAATATCGATGATCGTCTCACGACGTTGGCGGGTTTCTCGCTCTAACTCCTCGATCCGGTTCTCTAACGCAGTGACACGCTCTGCTGTGGCCGCGCCAGCAGGCGGCGAGAGAACATCTGGATTGTCGTCGATGATTGCCCCTCCCTCTGCGGTGAGTTGCCAGACACGTGCCTTGCGGCCACCACCGCCGCTGTATTCTCGCGTACCGGTATCTTCGATCAGGCCCCACCGTTCCAGTGTCTTCAGATGATGGCTCATGCTGCCGGTGGGAATGTCGGCCCGTTGTCTGAGTGTTGAGGTGTTGAGGTGGTCCGTTTCAGCGGCGTCAAACACCCCGAGGATGTTGCGCCGATGAGGGCTGCCATGATTCAGCTTCTGCTCAATCTCGTCGGGAGTGAGGTCCGTTGTGGAGTTGGATGTATCAGATTCCATAATTGCACACACGCAACGATAATGAACTGAGACGACTATAATATTATGGTTGGACCCAATTGTATCAGCAATTCCCGATAGCTGTGCATGAAGCGGGAAACAACACCAAAAAATAACGGCAAGGGGGAACCCCCTCAATTCTGTCAGAAACTGGAAAGGAGTGTGCGCGACACAACGCGGGGGCTGACACCCCCCGAATACAGAGTAGAACGACCCGCGATGAAAGAAGGTGAATCCAGTATAGCGAGAGCCAGTGGGCACCCCCAATCTATCACAAAACAGATGATACACAGTACACGCGAAAAGGGGCACCCCAACAGGCTGTCAACAGAGCCAGCTACAACGATGCGAGAGGGCAGACAGCCGAGAGCAATAGCACCCGGACAGTCCGCCAAAGCGAATCCTCGACGACAACCAAGACACGAAGAACAGGACAGTCCACCATGCAGAACAACCGGGGAAGAAGAACTACGAGAGGAAGGACAGTCTACCGAGGTCACACGAGGAACACAGAGAGCGAGACAGTGGGACAGTCAGGCCGTGCCGGACCCAGAGAAGAACAGAAGGGTGACGCAAGGAGAGGAGACAGTCCAACAGTGCGAGCAACGGGGCCACAGTAGAGAGCACACTACCAGCCGGGACAGCGACAGAGCACTAGCGGCAAGCCGCCATGAGGAGCACCAAGCAGTGTACCGCACAGCAAGAAACCGTCCAGCAGGGAGGCTACAACAGTACAGCACCAGCACAGCGACAGCAGAAGCGAAATGACGTCCAACACAAGCGAGTGTGGCCATGATTACCCTTGAGCCAGTGATAGACGAGAAAGTGGACAGTCTGCCCTGCCAGGACATACTGAGAAACCCGCGAAGCCACGATGAGGGGTGCCAGTATCCGCACTGGAGTGGGGTGCCGACGAGCGACACGCAGCCAACCAATCTTAGTGCACTAGCTGGGGTGCCAGTAGCACGTACTCACGGAATGCCCGTGTGACGGCAGAGATGGGGTGCCACATAGACACCATACTGGGTGTCAATAGGAGAGTGACCGTCTTCCGCAGAACGCACGAGGAGAGGCAGAAAAGCACTGCCAGACTGTCCACAGGACGTCAGGGGACTGCCGTGAGACGGCATAGGGCAGCATATTGGACTGTCCAGGGCTACAAGCACAGTAGAGATGAGCTGGCTAGAGCCCGGTGGACTGTCCTCTGCGTACCAGCAGGAGAGTGGTAGGTTTAGTGGTGGTGGGACTGTCGAGTGAGCGCTGTCTACAACGGAACTCTGGTGTGTTACCAGCGGGAATGTCAGGAGCTGGGGTGACTGTTGGTCCGATGAAAAGCAAAGGAAAACGGCTGTGTTTCTGCTGGGTGGGCATCCGTGTGTTTCTGCCGGCCGACTGTCCAGTGGTCACGGGTAGCGGTTATTCGGTGCTGCTGGGCGGTCGGCCGAAGTTGATCGGTTCGGTGCGCTTCCAGTCGCACGTCATCAAAAGTATCGACCGACCACCTGCAACAGCAAACACAACGGAACAACGCAAGTCGGAGTATATACTCCATGATTTTTAAGCAATATCCTCGCTAGACCAAAATAGTATTATCTCCCGGGTTTAATACGGCTTGCATGTAAAACCCATACTCAAAGACGGCTTCCGCTTGTTCTATTTTCTTGTACCGAAGCGCAACTGATTGGGATGCACTGCAGTCCTCCAGAACTACTAGAAATCATGGTTACAACAGCGACTACTGACAGCCAACCTGGCGAACGGTGCGAGAACTGCGATGCAATGACGCCGCATCACGTGGCGATCAAGATCGTCACCGAGAGTGAAAAGGACTCAAACGCATCCTTCTCTCGAGAGCCCTACCGCGTCACAGAGTGCCAGCAGTGTGGCACGACAACCAAACAGCGCGCAAACAACATGTAATGAGGAATTAAAATATGTCTCAGACAACCATCTCACGCCAACCAGAGTCACGAATCGCTGACACACGGTGCCAGAACTGCGGGAGCTTCGTCACGCGTGATTTTGCACGTGTCTTTGGCGACAATCAAAACAGCGTTCATGGGTGTTTAGACTGCATGAATGGCACTGACGTGAAAAATGGCCACGCAACTCAGTTATAAGACGTCATTTGAGCATACGTATGATATCTAGAAAAGCGACTGACGATCTCGAAGGCATCACTAACGAAGAAACTAGCGGGAGACTTTCGGAAACGGAAATCAACGAACTGCTCACGAACCAGCGGCGACGAGTGATTTTGTCGTACGTACAGGTATATGACGGACCGGTCGAAATCGAATCGCTGATCGAACACCTCACGTACCAAGAGTTAGAGGGATGCTCAGGAGGCAGATCAACTCAACTCTTCGAAGAGATCACGGAGGCCGTCTGGAGCGAGCATTTGCCACTGCTCGCCGAGCACGATATCATCAGGTACGACCGGGAGAGCGAAAAACTGCGTGGCTGGACCAATATCGGTCAGCTCACGCACCGCCTGCGAGAGTACGATACCTGATCGTTTTCGATAGATCAGAACGCGAATGGTGACAGTAGCTCATTCACTGCAGCAGTAGCCAACCCGAAGATCCGGCTCCTTGTACAACGCGGACAAAGCGACCGAACTGTTGTATGCAATTGGTCGCGATACTGTTCGTCGAACTCCGGTGGTTGCAAGGAGTTAGAAGATTCAGTCGAGCTAAGCGTGACAGTCAGCAGTGGAATGAGTACGTGATCGTGGTCGAAATGCATGATGAGGGCGTGTTCTGCGTGATAGAACGTGTTTTGGTGATACAATTGCCTGCATTCAACGCTTCCTCCATTGGTGGGAGACAAACGCACTCGTTTTCGTAGTCTACATATCTGAATTATGACTACCGACGGAGAAACCAAGATGAAGAGAGCACTACTGGCTGCCTAAACGGATCAGTCCCGTCATAGAAATCCCACGATGGCGAGATTACTTGATGTCCGGTTGTACGAAAATGCCGTATTGCACGCTGATTGACTTCATGCGATGAGTATTCACGTGTGCTTGTTCGCCACTGACATTCAACACAGCTGAGGATCCGTTCATCTGTCATACGTGCAGGTCAGAGATGAAGTCGGTTGATCAGCGCGGTTGCTTTTCCAAGGGATTCATTTGGACGCCCATTTCGTTGGGTCAGCGGCTCCTTGACCGAGAATGAGCGCATTTTCAACACGATTGTCCTAGCCTCGGTAGTGCCGTTCAGAGAACGCGTGGTGTGAAACTCCGATGGTATAGTTATACTAGCGATTTTAGAAACAGAGATATACGGCCACGAGTTAGACCCGCGTTAATGACTGGAACACTTGTAGAAGTGACTGTCCCTGCCAAGCAATTTGCACTCGAGCATACGCTTGACACGCTTGAGACAGTAACTTTTGAGGTTGAACAAATGGTCGCCACCAATCGAGACAGCTTGATACCGTTCATTTGGATCGGTACAAGTGATCGAGGCACGCTCGAAGCAGCGTTTAGCGCTGATGAGAGTGTTGCTGACTTCCAGCTGATTGCCGGGTTCGAGACCGAGTGTCTGTATCAACTCGAGTGGGTGGATCAGATTGAACATTTAATTCGGATGCTTGTGGATGAGAAAGCGACGGTACTTGCTGCAAGCGGCCAAGAAGACACGTGGCATCTGCGCCTATTGTTTGCTGACCATGATTCAATTACCCGGACCACCGAGTACTGTGAGAAGAATGGGATTGACTTCGACATTGAGAATATCCATGAGTTCAGTGATGAACGGAGTGATCGATTTGGACTGACGGACTCCCAACAAAAGACCCTCCAACACGCTGCCGATCGCGGTTATTACTCGGTCCCACGCGATGTCACGGCAGAGGAACTCGCCGACGAATTCGATGTCAGTCATCAGGCGCTCTCTGAACGACTGCGGCGCGGCCATGGCAGCCTTGTGAACCATGTTCTCGGCGAGAGAGCAGGAACGATAGAAACGCCAGAAACAGACTCTCCCGAGCCAGACCGGGAACCGAGTACAGACTAGCGAATACGCCAAAGAAATCAGGCGTTGTCTGTCTCAAGCGGCTCGAGAGTCACTGTTCGCTCAGTGCTCACCTGTATCGGTGCAAAGAGGCTGTTGAACGCGTCTGGATTACTGTCCTCATAGAGCTGGAGCTGAGTTTTGATTATTTCTAGATCTGTTAGGTCGCATCAATGAAAGGATGTTGGTGGCCATGAAGGTCCACCCATCACCCTTAAAGCAGGGAAATATCCCTACTCCATGTTCTGCTGCTCCTCGCGTAAAAGGAGCAGCAGATTGCCATACGGTAGTGGGGGTCTTAACCTTGCAACTCTTGTCGATAGCTGAATTCGACTGACGTTCGTCGGGAGACCAAGCGCAGACACAATGATCTGTGAGGTAGTACAAAACTGTCAACAGCAAATTAAGGGAAGTACTCGGCGGCGAGCGTTCGGGCAAGGCGGTCCGGTATGTTTCCATTCGCCGTCGGCCATCATTCGGTATCCCCAATGTTGAACTAAACAAAGCAACCATCTCCAGTATACAGCGATTTCTCCCTCTTTTCGGACTTGTCCTGGCTATCATCCTCGCAGGCTGTCTCGGTGGGCTTGGAGTCGGTGGTAGTAACAACGCCGCGGCAACGACGACGAGAATAGAAACACAGACGACCTCGATCGCTAGTACGACCACAGTAGAACCGACTACTACAACAACCACCACAGAACCTCAGGTGGAGACACGAACGCAGACAACGTATCTAAGGCAACCAACAACGGCAAACATTGAGACTCCAGAGAATAGCGAGCGCTTCCAAGCGCGTGTTACCGAACTAATCGATCCGACGACGCTCACCATCAAATACGATGGGAAGAACCGCACTGTTGATTTGATCGGTGTGAGCGTCCCTGAGAGCAGTCCAATCCACACGAAGGCAGCTCGCTATACGAAGTCCCAAATGGATCATCAAGTCGTGACAGTCGTCTCTGATCCACAGGTGAATGCAACAGACAACGGTCGCATGCAAGCGTACATCTACATCGGGAATTTCATGTTCAACACTGATTTGATCCGTATCGGCTACGCTCGCGTGCCAGACGGCCAGTTCAGCAAACGCCAGGAATTCATGCGCAAACAACATCAGGCCAAACAACACGGCTATGGCCGCTGGAACACGACCACGACAACAGCCTAATCACTCCTCAGTCGACGAACATTCTGTATTGAACATGTACTGCTGGGGGGTGCACTAAGCAGACGTGGGGACATCTGCTACTGACAGAAGGACAGCACCGCTAGTCATTACTAGGTGACTCCAAATGGTTGCGTTTGGAACATACCAGCCCCCATGGGTAGTACGATACGGCGATGAAGTGCGCATTTGCCGAATATGGTCGGGAAAACAGTGTCTACCGGAATTTTTTTTCGTTTGACGCCTCAGTATCGGTTATGGCGGGGAACGACCCACCTCCCGACAAGTGGGAGACTAATTCCAGTCAGTCCGGCGAGGAGAGCGCCGCCGAGCGCGATCTCGACATCGATGTCTCGGAAGTTGTCCTCGAATTACAACCCGTCTTCGAGGCGATTGGGCATCCACGACGACGCTACCTCGTTTACACCCTCTCTGAAGAGACCGAATGGTCGCTTGATGACCTTGCGACCAAACTCGCTGCCTGGGAGACTGATACGAAAGAGGCGAACATCGCGACGCTCACGCGCCAGGAGATGTACGTGTCGCTCTATCACAGCCACGTGCCGAAACTCGTGGATTTGGACGTGATCGAGTTCGATGACGAGACTGAGACGATCACTCCTGGTCCACATGCGGTCCAGGTATTGACTGCGTTGGAGGGTGCCGGTGGCAGTCTCGACAATCGGCAAGAAACGCATGCTCGTCACGACTTCGACCGAGAGGATACCGAGTAACCCATGGCCACCCAAAGAGGTATCACTGCCTCGGGCATGACAGTACGATAGGACAGTTTCACACGGAGGACGACAGATGACCTCAAGTAATGACCACACCGAGGATGGTACCAGACTTGCACAGGACGGAAACGGACCTGACGATCCCGACATGGCGTTTATGACACAGGCTCACTACGAACGAGAGAGCCACCGCGATCTCACTACCGAAATCATGTTCGCAATCGCGGACGCCGCAGACGTTGCTCCCGTAGATATCAAAGATCCACCCTTGTACGAGTGTGTGGATATCGCTGCGATCGAAGACGGCTTCTTTGGTCCCAAGGTCGCCGGGAAGACCCGCGATAGTGAAGGGAGTGTTTCCTTCCGGTATAATCAGTATCACGTCGAGGTTGCCAGTGATGGATGGATTATGGTTTCTGAGCCTACTGCTCAAGGAGAACGACCAGATTCCGAAGGATTGTAATTTTGGCACAGCCGTTTCAGTTATAAAATCGCTTTTACGTCCACTGACCACTATCCCTTCATGAGCATCAATATTTACTACAATTGATGATGTTTCGAGTGATACGCAGTACTAATTCACCTTCAATACGTTGGGCTACAATATCGCGAGTTCATTACTCTCTACCTCGTAGTCTCTACTCGGAGCTTGCCCACAAGGGGTTTCGATAACGGTCTACTCGCAGCCCCAAACGAGAAGAGGGGAAATCTCATCATGGTCACGACAATCACCGATATTCGTGTGTCTGCGGATGCATTCCCGCTTGGGCGCATCTTGTAGACGTACCCGGAGGTTGAGATCGAACTCGAACGGATCGTTCCGACACAGGAAGGGATCATTCCACTGTTTTGGGTCGAAAGCGATCGTGAACAGGAGGTTGAGACCACGCTGCGAGAGGATGCGCTTGTCGAGGAGATTGTCCAACTCACGCCGACACCAGATCGAATTCTCTATTCAGTCAACTGGAGTCCTGACATTGATGCTCTCGTTCGAGCATTAGTCGAGTTCGGTGTGGAAGTGCTCAGCGGCGAAGGAACAGCCAATTTCAATCTTCGAATTCGCCGTCGTCTTGTTCGTAGGTGATGGTCAGTCGCCCTGGCGTTCGACGCTTCGCTGCGTCCCGAAGCGTTTGGAACTCTTGCAGGAGTTTATCAGCATCGTCCGTTCCTTCTCGAACGCTCCGCGATTCTTCCCGAATTGTATCATATACTTGCTCAAGAAGCCGTTGTGCGGCGTACGAATCGGTCTTCGAGTCTATCTCGAAGGAAGCCTCGTAGTGGGACATAGTCGTGGTTAGTTCCCCACTGGAATAACTCCCCTTCATGTCCCACGGAGAGAATCCGCATTTCTATGACCCCTCGCCGAAATACATACCTTATGCCTTGTCCTAACTGTGACGCAGCCGCGTATACCGATCTCGGGTTGCATCTCGGCAACATCACCGCCAGTCTCGGCAACTCTCCCAAGACGATACCGAATTCGGAGACGTTAGTCCGGTGTGATGAGTGTGGCATTCTCTACGATACCGGTATTGCAGGTACGTGAACCCCAATTACGTCGTGTCTATCCCCCTTCCCGCCGGGACGTCAGCTGACCGTATGTCCCGGCATGAAGCGACCGTCGAAATCGAGTCGAAAACGGACGTCTACCCCGTCGAGCGACTGACGAACCAGCGATATGATTTGGTTTGGGAAGAGTCACGACATTCCAATCGGCATCACGCGGCTTAACAGAGAGTAAAGCCGTTCCGGATGATCCGTGACGCGACACGACAACCGACGCCCGGGATACTGCGGGAGGTATGCGAATTCTGAAACCGAGGATTTGACGGCTGAATGTTAATTTAACTCTGGCTGTCTGGATGGTGAGAGACACGTGACATTCTCAGGAGTGTTCAGATAGAGCCGAATAATCAGACAGTTACCAGGGTCGGTCGGGGAATTAATGTTGTTGCGCCCTCTCTTCTGATAGAGTGGCTGACCTGATCACCGAATACGCCAACTACGACGCATTCGTCCGTGAGTGGCATTCAGAAACGGTCACTGGCGACGACAATGTCTCTCTTGAAGAAGCCCGGGATCGGGGACTTCTCGATGAACAGAAGTCCCGACAACTATGGCAATTATTGGGACTTCTTGACACTGATGAGCTTCTCATTCAACTGCCGGAGTGGTTGGCTGACGAGAAGGGTGGATCCATGGATAAAACTACCCCCACGATGTTCGTTGGAACCATCACCCGAGAAACGGAAGACGCGATTCTTTTCGAGAATTCTGCGGCCGCACGATCGCTCATGCGGCTTGCACACAAGATCCACTCACTCGAAAAAGGGATTGAAAATATAGAGGCTGATACCGATCACCACGAGCGGTTAGCGAAGCAGCTGCAAGACCACCAGCAACAGTTTTGCAACCGGGATGGTCTTCCCAGCCTCACCGATGAGTGGCTTCCAAAAAGCCAACTCATAACAGCTATTCAGCGGAGTGACTAATTGACTCTGTAGTTTCGCTAGACGGCGAACCACTTCCGTGCAAATGGGTCAAGTGGAGAGGTTAGTATGTACTACTAACTTGGATCTGCGGGATCCACTGCCGCTTATGATTTTAGGGAGAAGAAAATCGACTTCGTACTAAAAAGAGCGGATAATCAGCAGCTATACCACGATTCAAACACCTGGTTTGGTGATCGCCAGCCGGAGAAAAGTGGAAATACAGAGGTTAGTATCACCTACTAACCGACTATAGGCTGAAAATCCAAAGCAAGAGGGGCAGAATAGACTCACGAAGAACACTGCAACTCGCCAAAATCTTCCTCGTATCTACTGCTTATCGCGAGAACTACGTAAACGAGACTTGGTTAGTGGCCGTTGGCCTCCTCCTCGACATGGAGTGACCCACTGCACTTGCTACACCTGTACTGCTCCGGGTTGCGCACTGTTTTCGAGCGTCGATATCGGGCAATCCGACCATCACAGTCTTCGCATACAAGCCACCACTTTGGCGTGGTGAAGCGTTCGCAGTGCTGCGAAGTATTGAGGGCGTCCGTCCAGCGGGTGAACGTTGCGCCGTGATCCGCGTCGCCAAATTCGTGGTACTGCCAGGCGTGAATCAGTTCGTGCCGGACGGTGGAACTGAATTGTTCCCATCCATGCTTCTCGTAGGCCGTCCAGGTCAGCGTGATCGTGATTGCCTCTGTTGCAGGGTCGTACTTCGTGACGCCCGCCTGTCGTTGGGCTCGGTGTGAAACCTCCTAGTCGATGGTTTCGACCGGCAGGCCTGGGAAGTGTTCGACGGAGACGTCGGTCGCGTGCTGTCGTGCTCGGTCGAGCAGGTCTGTCGGTGTCTCAGGGGTATCATCGGTCGCAGGTTTCGGGCTTTCTGTCAGCGTTCGCTGGTCGGTAATCTCCGAGAACGTCAATTGGCGTGCCATGGATAAAAAGAGCTGAAGGGGTGGTTAGTTCGGTAGTTCCTTCCGTCCCGTTCTCACGCATGGCCAGCACGGGAAGTCACCGAGACCGTCACAGTCACAGTCTTCGGGTTCGGTTTCGTTGTCGTCCTCTGTGTGGAAGGCGTCGAGTGTTCCGTCGCTAGTTGCGTTTTCGACGGCCGCCATGTGTTTGCAAAAGGCGTTGCGGTGGACATGGTGCGGACACGTGCAGGCCATCAGCTCCTCGGTCACGTCATCGATGGAGACGGTGTACTGGTGGGCTGCGGGGTTCTCATGGCTCTCGTTGGTGACTTCTACGAGTCCGGGGGCATCGACGTCGAAGGAAAACTGTTCCCACTGTGCGCGTTTCTGTGCCGTCTCGTCAGCTTCAAGTTCACTAGGCGTTTTCGTTGACATGGTCTTTCGGAGTTGCATTTGGAAGACCGGTGCCGGGTGTTCTAGCACCCGGCGCGTTTCTACACACGCCCGAGGGCACCGTTCTTCCTACCATGTCCTATGTGGGATACGGTATTAAAGATTTCGGTATCCTACGTAGGAGTCGGTATTAAGTGGATGGCTGCGATACTATGTGCTATGACCGAGAACGAGAGTGAACGCGACGAGCAGGGACGATTTGCGGAGCAAACGACTGATGACGATATTCTTCGGGTGATCCGTGAGTCAGAGTTTCCGGCAGTGACCGCTCGGTGGGTCGCAGATACGGTTGGAATGAAGCGGCGGCCAGTACATCAGCGGCTCGAGGAGCTTCACGGGCAGGGTAAGTTGGAACGTGGGAAATTGAGTCCGCGGGTGGTTATCTGGTGGATTCCGGAGGAATAGTTGATCAAAGAGAACCTATTGCTCTCAGTAAGAGGTCACTTTTCGCGCTGCAATGCATTTTTAGCAACTTGAGGTGCTACTCGACAATCAATGACAAATTTTGGTGAGTCTATTTAACGAATGAAACCTTGTCGTACGTATGGTGCTTGAAGCCGATCTCACACAGCTTGGAGCCGTCCGAAATATGCTCTATGGCATCCATTTCACCATGTTCGGACTGTTTGGTATTGCCGTCACTGATAGCCTGATTACGTTTGCTGCCGTCGGATTGGTAGTACTCGGATTTTACTTCACTGGACGAGGCTTTTCGGCGTACTCACCCCGATCGTTAAGGCAATCTCTTGGCTGCGTCAAGTGGTATTTCGTCTAGTACATACCGGAGGTAGCTCGAAACCTCGTCTAAGCTCTCACGAACATCCTTGCTGTCCACTGATTTAATCCATATGTCTGACGACGTTTGGAAACTCTCGATGGAATTCGTTCCTTCGTGTTTTATGACGGGTGTTTCATCGTCAAAAAAGTCGCTGAGGGCGCAGTAAAAAGGGGCACGATTTGACGACTCATAGGCCACAAGTGAGCATTGAGTAGCTTATTAAAATTATTTACAATAGCTATACATTGCTTCAACCCTATTAGTTGCTAT
>NZ_JBPEHH010000009.1:0-83216 GCF_054177595.1 Haladaptatus ordinarius
TCCTCGGGATCGAACCTGTTCGGGAGGCGTCGGCCTGGGAAGGCGACGCCTCCCAGATCGAGAGTCACTCGAAAGCCGACCTCGTCCGGCGGTTGCTGGCGCAGGCTGAACAACACGTCAAGATCCACAAACTGTTCGCCGACCGTGAGTTCGACTCCCTGGAAGTCCGGGACGTGATCGACCGCCACGACATCACTTATCTCATTCCCAAACCAGTCTACGCCGCCGATCTCGACCAGATCGAGAAGCTAGAAGCGCACCCGCTCGCCGACGTTGCCGTCGAGCGAGCGGTGACACTCTCCGTGGATGGCCGGTCACACGAGCTCAGTTTCATGTACGTTCCGTCGACCGAGAAAGACGGAACGTACGCCGTCTTCACGACGAATCGCGACGTAACACCCGACCAGGCAATGGGACTCACCGCTCAGTACAGCAGTCGGTGGCAGATTGAAAGCGAGTATAAGACAATCAAGCACCACTTCCTCCCCGCTACAGCCTCGACAGATTACCGCGTACGGCTCCTGTACTTCGTGTTAGGCGTCGTTATGTACAACATCTGGCGCCTCACGAACCTTCTGCTTCGTGAGGCGCTTGCCGTCGACCTCGGCGCAAGGCCGCCACTCCGAGCCGGCGAAATCGTCGAACTCGTCGGCTTCTGCCTCGCGCCGCCCGACTGATCGGTGAGAGACCGCCCAGACCGCGGGACTCGGGAGTGACAACTCCCTCCCGAGTCCCGCTTTGTCACTCCATCTCTTCGGATACTACGACTCTCCACCCAATCGGTGCACTGATCCTGTCGAGCCCACACTCACCTCAGCCGCGAAACACCGGTCTTCACCTCCATTTCGTTTGTATTTTCGACATCCTCCGAACCTGTGAAGATGAGACTACAGCAGGTATAGAGGGGCCAGAATGCACAATTTCAGCCAATCCATCCTTCTGCAAGCGCTTCAAACTGACTCTCAGGAGCCATTTCTGATTACTATTCTAACTCTTTCGCGAATTAGCGATGGTTTGAACCAGAGCTGCCGCTGCTCATCCAGCATTCATTGCCTTGAAACACGGTTCCTAGCCGATTCCAGTCCACTTCAACAACGTGAGAGCAGTGTTTGCCGTTAAAACAGGCGACTGTTCGTATTCGATAGTTTCAATATATTTTCAATAAATTGGTTACATCCTAATAGAATGCGAGACGCAACCAAATACGAAATAGAGGATTCGTTCCGGTTAGTCTGACGAAGATCCGAACGCGGTACCAACACTCAAGTCGGAATGCTGGGAGAGATAGTACGCGGCAGCGAAGAGGCCAATAACACCGATCCCAAGGAGAACAATCGGACCGACGCCGAAACCGCTCGCGAGGAATAGTCCTGTTGCAACGGTACCGCAGAGTATTGCATACGGGATCTGCGTGTTCACGTGATCGACATGATCAGACCCAGCGAACATCGACGAGAGGACTGTGGTGTCGCTAATGGGCGAACAGTGATCACCGAACAGCGAACCGGTGAGGATCGCTCCGATAGCTCCTGGCAGCGGCGCGCCAAGTTGGTACGCAAGGGGAACTGCGACAGGAAACATGATTCCCATCGTTCCCCATGAGGTGCCGATAGAGAACGAAATAATGGTCGCAGCGAGGAATACAACCGCGGGGAGGAGTTCGGGGGTGATGATACCCTCAGCAACGCTGACGACATAGGGACCGACGCCAAGTGCTTCACTAACTGAACCAATGGTCCACGCGAGCGAGAGCACGGCCACAGGGAACATCACCATTTTAAATCCCTCGAAAATGGCGTCGCTCACGGCTTCGAGTTCGACGCGGGCGTGTCCCACGAGAATAGCGAGCAACAGAGCGCACGCCGAGAAAACGCCCCAGAGGATAGCGTCGGCGGTGGCTGCGCCCTTCAGCGCCTCGATGGGGGTCTTCGAGGGCCATCCGCCAGAGTAAAGCAGTCCGAAGCCAGTGACGGCGACAAGTACCACGATGGGCGCCGCGAAGTACCACCAGCGTGAATCGACGTGGTCCGGCGTAACGATGTCCTCCTCGCGCGTCTCAAGGAGGGGGTCGGCATCGTCACTGAGAACCTTTCCATCTTCTTTCGCGCGGCGCTCGGCGCGCTTCATCGGGCCGAAATCCCAGTCCATCAGAACGAGGATGAATACGAGTACAACAGCGAGTAGGCTGTAGAACCTAAACGGGATGCTCTGGAGGAACACCACAAAGGCACTTTGGTCGATACCGAGTGACGTAAACTGCTCTCTGATAAGACCGACTTCAAAGCCGACCCACGTCGAAACGACGGCAACGCTCACGACGGGTGAGGTAGTCGAATCGAGCAAGTATGCGAGCTTCTCGCGACTGATGTCGAACTTGTCGGTGATTGGACGCATCACTGACCCCGTAATCATCGTGCTTGCATAGGAATCAACGAAGATGAGCATTCCTAGGACGCTCGTTCCTAACGCAGCCTGTTTCCGCGTCTTGATACGAGCGATGATACGTCTGGCGAGTGCGTTCATACCCCCGGAAAGGAAGATCATCCCGAGCATTGCGCCCGAAAGGAAGGTGAAGAGGAGGAGTTTACTATTGAATGATGCAGTCACGTTGTCGATGACCAACTGGAGGGAGTGTGCTGCCCCCGCAACGGGATTCCAGCCCATCAATATGGTAGCACCAATCCAGATTCCGGTGAACAATGAGAGGAGTACCTGCCGGCTTACCAGCGTCAAAACGATTGCAAAGAGCGCTGGGAGTAGACTGATGATTCCGTACGTTTCAGTGGGCATAACGAATGTCGTGTTTTTAACGATAGAATATAAATGTTCCACCTCAAGCTCAGATCATAAAATAGAAAGAATTTATAAATTTATTCAGCGTGAGCAATTACATCCTCCTCTACACCTTCAGCTTTTTCACGTTACTCGCCTACACTCCGCTCATCCTCGGTCTCGGCGCGCTCCAAATCGGACTCGTGTTCTTCACCTGGGGGCTGTTACTGATCGTCGGGTCGGCAGTTCTATCCTCCCGCCTGAACCGGCAGTTTGGGACGCCGGAGGCCACCGGCGGCGCGCTCGCCGTCTTCGCGGGAATTCGGGGATGATGTGGCTCTCGAGCGAGAGTACAACCCTCCCCACTCGTCATCATCGATGGATTCCTCTGTGGAATTCTAAATGCAAACCTGACGCCCCTTGCGATGGGGATTTTCTCTCCCGGCCGTTCAGTGGCCTCAGGGGCGTTCAATAGCAACTCGTACCGTATGCATTGAGACGACTGGTCTCAACTTCTGAGCAGCGGTCCCAAAAACTGAACGTCGGATGCCAGCGACTCGACGCCCCACCGATCGCTTTCGGGAGGACGTGCCGGGTCGTTCAGCGAGCGTTCGGCCGATAGTATCTCGGAGGCGATTCCGGCGACGAGACCGAGGAGCACGACCGGGCCAGCGGCGAGAAGCGACGAACTAGCTCCCGACTCCCGCACGGGAGTGACGAATCCCCGGGTAAACGATCGGAGACCAGCACTGCCGATACCGCCTGTGATGGCCGGCGCAGATTCCGGACGACCTGTCTCCTACCAAGATGGGTTCGAACAGGAGTCGGTCGACGACTTACTGGCATCCCTGGCGACTCTCGGGACGTGAGAATCAGAGTACGTTGCCATGAGTGTGGACGACCAACGACATCGTATGAATCAACGGAACGACCGAAACTCGGCTGGCGCAGGCATCGGGATTGGCGTCGGAAGCGGAGCCTTCCTCGGAATTCTCGTCGCAGTGTTGGTGAACGTGGAAATCACCTACGGCATCGTCTTCGGTGCAGGTGCCGGGGTGCTGGTCGGGTTACTCACAGGAGCCTTCGTAGACCGTCGCCTGCTGCGTGGCGAATCACCGAACGGCGTCGTTCTCGGAGCAAGCGTCGGTCTCGTCGTCGGAAGTGGTGTCGGTCTCGTCGCGGCGTGGGTTCTCTCGGCCAACGTCGGCGGCGGAATCGTCCTCGGTGCCGGAACGGGACTGCTCGTCGGCGTCCTCCTAGGCGGGATACTTTCCCGCCTGCAGACGAAACCGGCTGGGAGAGAAGGGGATAGAAAGCACGCGATGTGAACGGTCATCAACGACGTGACGTAAGTGACGAAGGTGTCGTCCGACGGAATTCCGTCGGAGAGAAAGACAGACGAACGACGGAGTAATGAGAAAGATGACAGAATCGACGACGACACGACGCACGGCAGTTGGACCGCTCGGTGATTACATCAACGACGAGAACGTCTTCGTCAGATTCGTCGCCCTCTGGGTCGTCATGCTGACGTTGTTCATGACTACGTGGTTCGTCGGCTATTACCTCCTTCCGGAGGGTCTACTCAGACCGACGAACAAGGCGACCGTCCTTCCCGAGTACGCAGGAACAGTGTGGCGAGAGTTCGCGATGATATTCGCCATCAACCTGAGTGCGTGCCTGATAATCGCAGCGTCGAACACCTTCCGCTCGGTTCGAACCCCTGCGGGTTACGTCACCGTCGCCATCGTCTGGGTGCAGGGTGCCATCACCTGGGGGACGAACTCCCTCGCCATCGAGGCCGGTCGGTTGGCTCCCTCGCTCTCGGTTCTTCTCGGTCGGAGCGGCATCTTCGAGTTGACCGCGTACGTCGCAGTCGCCGTCGCCACCCGCGAACTGATGCTCTGGCACCAGCAGTCGGGTCCGCGATGGCGCGAGGAGTTCGAACGAGTCCGGTCGCCGCGTGACTGGCACCTCTCACGAGGTGAGTGGTTCGTCTTACTCGGTGGGATAGTACTTCTGGCGCTCGCAAATTACCGGGAAGCGCTGATGATCAGTCGAGTAGTCGGGTAGCGATGGTGCGACAGAAAGATTCGTGACGACGTCTGGACTCGGTTCAGAAAGCCATCGAGGTGCAAGCCTCGCTCACCGTCGTCGAACTCACCGATGCATTCGGATGTACTCCATCAGGCCACGAATCGTCGCCTGCAAGTCCGCTTTGTCGACCGGCTTTTCGAGCAGTGTCTGCGCGCCGCGACTGACGGCTTTCTGGCGCATCGGCGGTGGAATCTCCGCAGCGAGAACGAGTATCGAGATGTCGCGGTCGTTCAACTGCTCGCACCGCTTCCAGATGTCCTCGGTGAACCCGTCCACGTCGAGGACTGCAAGAGCGACGTCGTCCCGTCGGCCGAGGAGGGTATCGAACTCACCCATGCTCGTCGCTATCTCGACGTCGTAGCCTCCCTCCTGGAGCAGGCCAGCGAGCAGTTCGAGGTTGCGCTCTTTTTTCCCGAGCGCGAGGATGAGTGCGGCGTCACTCATCGGTCGACTCCGTTGGCTCCCGTACCCACTCGGGAGACCCAGAGAGGATACCACTGAGTTCGGTCAGGGGTTCGCCGACTTCGATTCCCTGGTCGGTGATGCGGAACTCTCGAAGCGTCCGCTCGAAATCGCTCGTCCGCTTTTTCAGGACGCCGATCGCTTTGCGCATCTCACCCGCCGTTTCGAGATGTCGAAGGAAGACGATGTTGTCGGTGAGGTAGCTGATACCCGCCTCGGTGGCCCGGAACTCGCCGGTGACGGCGTCGATTTCGTCCACGAGGATGACGGTGACGCCCATCGACTTCAGATATCGACCGAGGACGTGGAGTTTCCGAACCAACCCGTCGCCGTCGTCGGTTTGAAGTGAGAGGTTGTACCCATCGATTCCGTCTATCATGACGATGCTCGTACCGTTCTCCTCGACCTCTCGACGGACCCTGGCGGCGAACTCGGTCGCAGAGAGGTCGAGCGGTTCGATTTCTTCGACAGTGAGTGACCCTTGCTCTTCCATCCGGCCCACCGGAATGTCGACGTTTTCACTCCGTTCGAAGAAGGTATCGCGGCTCTCTTCGAACATGTAGATGACCGAGTTCTCGCCGCGTTCTGCCGCCGCCTTCATGACCTGGGTTCCCGTCGTCGTCTTGCCGACGCCGGTCGGGCCGCTGATAACCGTGACCGTCCCCCGTTCCAGACCACCGTGGAGCAGGTCATCCACCCCGGCGACGCCCGCAGGGATGGATTCGATGTCGAACGGTCGAGTGGTCTCGTCGAGGGCGAGTTCGGGAGAGACCGAAATGCCACCCGC
Organism: Haladaptatus ordinarius; assembly: GCF_054177595.1. Taxonomy (NCBI): domain Archaea; kingdom Methanobacteriati; phylum Methanobacteriota; class Halobacteria; order Halobacteriales; family Haladaptataceae; genus Haladaptatus; species Haladaptatus ordinarius. The sequence goes on from NZ_JBPEHH010000009.1 coordinate 6,119, forward strand.
TTCGATACGCATCGAGTGTGTTCCTTCGTGGACGGACGACCCCCGGAACTTCGGGACGCGGATGGTACGTCCGTGCGAGGAGTGTTCGAGTTCGATGGTGCCGTCGGTCATGTACTGGAGGTCGTCGTCCGAGGACTCCTCGCTGTGTTGTGACGTGAACAGAATCGTCGCGCCCTGCTCTTTGAGATAATGCATGAACGCGATGACCTGTTTCCGGAACTGATACTCGTCCGAGGTAAGATAACGCAACCGAGTCAGTGGGTCGATGAAGACGCGGTCGGGGTTGAGCGATTCGACGCGGTCGGTAATCGCCTGCGTGAGCGGTTCCTGTTCAACCTCGCTCGGCGTGAAGATGTCGTAGGACTGGTCGTCGACGAACACGTCAGAGTCGGGACTCAAATCGAGAAAGTGCACGTCCGAGAGGTCGATATCGAGCGTCGCCGCGTTCGCCCGGATGTCCGCTTCGGACTCCTCTAGATTCACGAACAGCATCGTCTCCCCTGCCCCCACGCCGGCGGTGAGATAGTTCATTCCGAGTATCGTCTTGCCGGTGCCGGGGTCGCCGCGAACGAGGTAGCTGCGTTTTTCGATGAATCCACCGCGTAAAACCTCGTCGAGGCCCGCTGTCCCCGTCGAAATCCGCCGTAATGAGGAGTCGGTCATTCGTAGTGATGGTATTTTCAACTACGGAATTAAATCTCTATCGGAGAACGAATGATGTTCGTTGGCGAGGTATAACAACCATCGAATAGGACGTCGACTTCGACCAGCGAGCCTTTGTGTGAGACACGAGAACGAAAGACGAGATGTACCGTGACCTATCACACCCGCTGGACTCGGCGACGACGGTGTATCCCGGCGACCCGACGGTCGAAGTCACACCGCACGCGACCCACGAGGGAGAGGGCTATCGAGTCGCTCGACTCGAGTTCGGCACCCACAGTGGAACGCACGTCGACGCTCCCTGCCACACCGAACCCGACGGGAAGACGCTCGACTCGTTCGCCGTCGAGACCTTCGCGTTCGACGCACAGTTGCTCGACTGCACCGAGTCGGACGCCCGCGAATCTATCGAGCCCGACCGGTTGCCCGAACCGACCGACGCCGACCTGCTCGTGTTCCACACCGGCTGGGACGCCCACTGGGGGACGGACGCGTACTTCGACCACCCCTATCTCACTGCCGACGCCGCCACGTGGTGTGCCGACCACGGCTATCACGTCGCCGTCGACGCCCTCAGCGTCGACCCCACGCCGAGCGAAAATGCCCGCGAGGACGAACCCCAGGGCGTTCCCGCCCACCACGCGCTTCTCGGAGACGACCGCCTCGTCGTAGAGAATCTGACCGATCTCGATGGGTTGCCGGAGCGGTGCAGGCTGTACGCGTTCCCGCTCTCGGTCGGCGATGCGGACGGTGCGCCGATTCGTGCCGTGGCGGACGTGGGCGGTCGTGGCGTCGAACTGACAGAGTGACGTGTCCGATTTCGTAGTGGTGATACGAACGAACCAGCCCTCCGACTTCGATTGAACCTCGTCGTCTTCTTTCTCGCCGTCGTCGCGTGACCCTCACGGCCGTCGCCGTCGAGATAGCGGGAGGAGATAGCCTCCTATGGCTGCAACGTTCTTCGTCGCGTTTCTCTCTCTCGCACTAGGGCTCGAAGGCGCGTGGATACCCGAAAAACAGGGGTGAGCGAATCGACTCAGGGCAGATGACGGGCGAACACGTTCTCGTGGAGCGTGTCACTGACCCGGTCGAGGATGGTCTCTAGATTCTGCGTGTCGTACTGGTTGTACCGGACGAGCGTCTCGAGTGCGTCCTCGTCGCCAGCCTCGTACTGGTGCCAGAGCCGAACCGCGTCCTCGCCGCTGATGTCCATCCCGCCGCGACTGATGCCGAGGTCCGACTCGACCGAACTCAGGCCGCCGGTCAGACCGAGGCGCTTGCAGGGGTACATCAGATCGACGTGCGGGACGTCGAGTGACAGGTCGAACTCGTGTTCGAGGAAGGGTTGGTCGAACCGCTTGCCGTTGAACGAGACGAGCAGGTCGGATTTCCCTAGTTCGCGCTGGAGCGCATCTCGCGTGAGGTCGTCGCCGCGAACGAGCGTCTTCGTCTCGCCGCCGCGGTGGAGACTGACCGTGGTGACGACGCTGGAGTAGTGGCTCAGGCCGGTCGTCTCGATGTCGAAAAAGCAGGTGTTCGGGCGGAAGTTCTCGTAGAGTCGCCAACTCTCGCTGCTCGGGAACTCAGAGGCGAAAAACCGCGAGTTTCCGTCGTCCAGGTGCTCGCTCGCGGTGGCGATGAACGACTCGATACGGTCGGCGGTCGTACTGCCGACGAACGAGGGGTCGAACTCGTCCCAGTGGGTGATACCGTTGCGCCACAGTTTCTGTTCCGTCTTCTCGCCCACGCCGCGGACGGGAATGAAACTGTTCTCGATTCGCATTGCCGAAGGATGTGACGAGAGGGTTAAAGTCGTTGTCTCTTGTGGACGAGAACGACGAAGGCGGCGACGGCGACGAGGAATCCGAATCCCAGTTGGCCGTCGCTTCTCACAGTCTGCGTGGCAGGTGTCGGCGACGTTCGATCGGTCGGAGTGGTGTCGGCGGTGGTTCGAGTGTGCGGCGTTTGGACGCTCGAGTCGGTCGTCTCGCCGGAGTCGTCCTGGCCGGTATCGGCAGGCGGCGCATTTCCGGCGTTCGATTCCGAGGTGTTCGGGTCGTCTCGGTCGACCGCGACGACGACAGACGAGAGGTCGGACACGGTCGCAGAGAAGTTCCGGCCGTTCCGTGAAGTGGAAACCCGTCGCCAGTCACCGGTCCGTCGTTGCAAGAGCACTACGTCGGAGAGCGTCGCATCCGCCGGGAGCCCACCGGGCGCGAGCGAGAACCGAATCGACGCCGATGCCACGTCACCGGTTCTGACGTATCGCTTCTCGACGTCGAGAACCGCGAGCGCACTCGATGGGGAACGCTCCGTCGGCGTCCGTGCGGCCAGCGTGAGTGCGGTACTGGCGTCGTTCTGGTCGAACGTGACGCCGAACCGCGTGAACCGAACACTGGCCGCGCTCTCGTCACCGAGGTCGGCCCACGCCGTCACCCCGTCGCGTCCGTTGAGCAGGTCGACCGCCACGCCGTCGTCGCCAGCCACGACGTCGACGATCGGCTCGCTTAATCCGCCACCGCCGCCACCGCCACCGCCGCCGCCCGTTCGGTCGTTTCCGTCACCTGCGACGACTTCGAACGTCCGGGTCGCGGAAACCTCGTGGCCCGCGGCGGCGACCACGAGACGTGCCGTGTGATTGCCGGGGCGAGGTCGGACAGCGGTGCTTCGAGGGAGGTTCCGGACACCTCCTCGGAGACGCGCTCACCGTTGACGAACAACGACGCGGTTCCTCGGGCGAACGTCGCCGAGACGACGACGTTCGAAACCTGCGTACCGTTCGCAGGCCGGAACGATTCGATTTCGAGGTCGGGGGTGAAATCGAACCCGACGCGTTCTCGTCTGACGTTCCCAGCCCTGTCGCGTGCGGTGACGACGAGTTCGGTCGGCCTCCCGGCCCACCTCGAGGTGTCGAGGGCGACGGTCGCGGACCCTCGTACGTCTGCGAAATCGAGGCGGCCGCTCTCGCTTCGGTTCGTCCGGTAGAAAACATCGGAAATGGCGGTGTCAGTGACGGTCACGCGCAGGGGCGTGCCGGGACGGACGTCTGCCCGAGTCGCCTCGACGGCGAGTTCCGGCGGGTCGGTGTCGACCGTCAGCGTCGCCACGTCGGACGCCGACTCGTGGGGGAGGGGGCCGGATTCGTTCACCAGTCGGAACGCCACCGAGTGATTTCCGGAATCGAGACCGGTGACGGAAAGCGGGGAGGACGCCGGCCGCCACGCGCCGCCGTCGATGGCGTACTCCGCGGTCGCACCGTCTGCGTTCGCCACGGCGTACGAGAGCGTCGCTTCGCTCTCGTTTACGAACCACCTGTCGCTCCCCGCCCAAATGGCGGGGGTTTCGGTCACGGACACGTCCATCGTCACGGCGTCGGCGTTCCCCGCGCCGTCGAACGCGATAACGCGTACCGTGTGCGACCCGACCGACTCGAACGCGTGTGAGACGGTGGAAGTCTCCGTCTCGACCGTCGTCCCGTCCTCGAACTCCCAGACGTAGCGAACCACGCCACCCGCGTCGGTCGTCCCCCCGGCGTCGAAGGTCGCAGGCACACCGACGGCGGTCGTCGTCGGGCCCGAGAGGTCGGCGACGGGTGCCCGCGTGTCCGATACCGAAATCGTCGCGTGGGTGCTCGCCGACGCACCGTCGTCGTCCATAGCCGTCACGGTCGGCGTGAACGTTCCGGATTCGTCGTACACGTGCGTCGCATTCGACCCAGTGGTCGTCGCGTCGGTGATGCCATCGCCGTCGAAGTCCCACCGGAACTCGGTTATCGCACCGCTTGCATTCGCGCCGAGCGAAACGGTGTCGCCGAGTTCCGCAGTAGTGGGAACGGTGACCCCGGCCACCTCGGGGGGGGGCTTCGGAGAGCGAGACCGTCACGTCGGTCGGACCGCGGACGTCGAGGTCACGAACCTCGCCGCCGGAAAAGCGGTTCGTATCGGGATGGTGGACCCGAACGGTCACCTTCCCAGTGAGTTCGAGACCCGGCGTCCCTCCGGCGACGAGGGTGCCGTCGGCGTCGGTTCGGAACGTCGCGTTCGTCGTCGCGCCCGTCGGACTCCGGTGGACGACCGTGACGCTCGCGTTCGAAACCGGCGTCCCGTCGTCGTCGCGGACCGTGACGTTCGTAGCGTAAGCAGGGGGCAATCGGCGCGCGAAGTGGTGCGATTCTGTCGCCTCGAACTATTCGATCGCGAATAGGTCGGAGACACCGTCTCGAGGGAGGCCGTCCTGCGAGAAGGTGAGCCAGTGAAAAGTCGACCCCGTCATTCGGTCGTCGAAGGGTACCGTGGTCTCGAACTCGCCGGAATCGTTCAGCGAAAAGGAGCGATTTTCGAGCCGAGAGTCCGGCTGGTCCGACGACGTGAAGACCCGCCCGGTTCGGATGCAGACCGTTCCGGACGCTGGTGCATCGTCGTGGCCAGTCAGTTCGCTGGACACGTCGATGGTCTCTCTCCACTCGTCCAGTCGAATCGTCAGCGTCGTCTCGTTGGTCACGGTGATGGCGTAGCGGTACCGACGCTGAACGAACCGCAGGTCGGTCAGTGCCGGTTGGACGACGACGGACACGTTTCCGGCGACTTCGATTCCGGCGAACGGAGCGTCGTGGGCGCGGTAGAAACCGTTCGGGTCGGTTTCGCCGAGAGTGCTGACCGAAGCGTCGGAGTCGGCGTCGTAGTCGCGTATCGAAACGTTCGCGCCGGAGACGGGTCGTCCACTCGCGTCGAGGACGTGACCTACCGGAACAGTGATTTTTGAAATATTTTCCGATAATTGACCTATGGCATACATATCAGTGACGCCGTCTCGCTCCCAGTAGTGGTCAGTCGTTCGCTGGGTGAACGCGATGGTTCCGTTGCCCGTCACCGCGAACGAACCGTTCTCGTCGGTGACCGTCGGACGATCCGTATCGTAGTCGAATTGCCAGACGAAGCCACCCGTCAACGGGTCGCCGTCGGGACCGACGACAGTGCCCGAGACGGTGCTCGACGTTCCCGAGTTCGTCGGGACGCGAGCGACCGCCGGAGCGAGGGCCACGACGAACACCAATCCGACGAGGAAGAGTACGAGGAGTCCAGTCGTCGGTTTCGAGTCGTCCGGAGCTGTCCGTCGAATTATCGCTTTCTATATACTAACTTCTGCGTGATAGAACATATTGCAGAGAGGTAATTCGTCACCTGTGACTGGGCAGCTATATAAGGAATCATGACAGTTCCGGGTGTGTATCGAAGGCCTCGGCAGGAAACCCGCCGAGTCAGACGTGAGACGGTCAGTCTTCGTCGAGCATCCCGCGAATCGTCGCCCGGAGGTCGGCCCGTTCGACCGGCTTTTCGAGGATAGAGCGGACACCGCGACTCACTGCCTCGCGCCGAAGGTGTGCGGGGGTCGAACCGGTGAGAACGACGGTCGAAACGTCCCGCGTCTGGAGATACTCACATCGTTTCCAGAGGTCCTCGGTGAACCCTTCGGTGTCGAGGACCGCGATAGCGACGTCGTCTCGCCGCCGCAGGACGCCGTCGAACTCCTCGACAGTCGACGCGACGTACGTCTCACACCCCTCCTCGCGTACCAGGTCGGCGAGGAGTTGGAGGTTTCGCTGATTCTTGCTCAGCGCGAGGACGAGCGACCGTTCAGTCATCGTATAGTTCGTCACGCGAGACGGTCCATTCGGGCGACCCCGAGAGGACACCACGGAGACCGGTCAGGGGTTCGCCGACTTCGATTCCCTGGTCGGTGATGCGGAACTCCCGAAGCGTCCGCTCGAAATTGCTCGTCCGCATCTTCAGGACGCCGATCGCTTTGCGCATCTCACCTTCGATTTCGAGATGCCGAAGAAAGACGATGTTGTCGGCGAGATAGCTGATACCCGCCTCGGTGGCCCTAAACTCGCCGGTAACGGTGTCGACCTCGTCCACGAGGATGACGGTGACGCCCATGTCCTTCAGATAGCGCGAGAGTGTGTGGAGTTTGCGAACGAGCATCTCCTCGTCTTTCCCGCGCACGGATAGTTTGTACCCCTGAAGACCGTCTATCATGACGATACTGATGTCGTTTTCCTCGACCTCTCGCCGAACGTTGCGCGCGAACTCCATAGCGGAGAGGTCCAGGGGTTCGACCTCCTTGACCGACAGCGCACCCTCTTCGATCATCTCTCGAACGGGGATATCGACGGCCCCGGTTCGCTGCATGAACGTCTTGCGACTCTCTTCGAACATGTAGATGAGCGAGTTTTCGCCGCGTTCTGCCGCCGCCTTCATGAACTGGGTCCCCGCCGTCGTCTTGCCGACGCCGGTCGGGCCGCTGATAACCGTGACCGTCCCCCGTTCCAGGCCGCCGTGAAGCAAGTCGTCGATTTCGGGGACGCCGGACGGTATCGATTCGGGAACGAACTCCCGACTCGAACCGTTCGGTGTGAGTTCCGGATAGACGGCGATACCACCCTCTCCGATTCGCATCGAGTGGTGGCCTTCGTGGATGGACGACCCTCGGAACTTCGGGACGTTGATGGTTCGGCCCATCTCGCCGTGTCTCAGTTCGATGGTGCCGTCGGTCATGTACTGGAGGTCGTCGTCCGGAGAGTGAGCGGAGTGCTCGGAGGTGAGCAAAATCGTCGCGCCCTGTTCTTTCAGATAGCGCATGAACGCGATGACCTGCTTTCGAAACTGGTAATCGTCGGAGGTGAGATGGCGAAGTTTCGTGAGGGGGTCGATGAAGACGCGGTCCGGATGAATCGCTTCGACGCGGTCGGTAATCGCCTGCGTGAGCGGTTCCTGTTCGACCTCGCTGGGCGCGAAGATGTCGTAGGACTGGTCGTCGACGAACACGTCGGAATCGGGGCTCAAATCGAGAAAGTGCACGTCAGAGAGGTCGACACCGAGTGTCGCCGCGTTCGTCCGGATGTCCGCTTCGGACTCCTCTAGATTCACGAACAACACCGTCTCCCCCGCCCCCACGCCGGCAGTGAGATAGTTCATCCCGAGTATCGTCTTTCCGGTACCGGGGTCGCCGCGAACGAGATAACTGCGGCCCGGAATGAGACCGTCTCTAAGTATCTCGTCTAACCCGGGCACGCCCGTCGAGATTCGTTTCGGCGAACTACCACTCATACAGGTACGGTATCGAACCAGGACACATATATCTTTACTGGGCGCGAAAGTAAGTAAATCGGAGGTATAGCGGCGCTAAGGTGGGGTTCGTGTCACAAAGGCAATTACGATGGGTGAGTACGCCGCTATCACGGTGGGTTCCGAGACGACCGACGACCAGCGTGAGTCGAGTGGCGTGTGACGCGCAGGAAACGTGTGATTTCGTGGTGGCGGTTCGAAGTAAGCTACCCGGTCCATCGGATGGGTCCGCGAATAACAAAGAACGATGGGTCCCTAGCGACAGCGATTGCGCTGACTGCGTCCAGTTTCCCACTGCACCGCAGGGAGCGCGGGAGAACACATGTATGTCAGAGGCGGATAAGTATCCGGAAGAAACGTCTCGCCGTCGTTTCGTCAAAGGAGTCGTCGGAAGCGCGACATTGGCAGGTATCGGCACGGGAACGGCAGCGATGTTGAACACAGCGACGGCACCGTCGGGAGCGGGTGGCGGTATCGTCCAGTACTTTGGCGTCGAGAACACTGCTGGCCCTGCACCGAGAGCGATGCCCCAGATTCCGGTCGAAATCGACGACAACGGCGACCTACGAGGGGTCTGGCCGAACGTGCAAGAGGAACAACAGGAAGGACGGACGATAACCGTCGCACAACAGCAACTCGGTGGCGTCACCTACAGCTCGGAGTGGTTCCAGTATTGCGGCGTCCAGACGTACCCCGGCGTCAAACCGGACGCGGACCAGGACAACTTCTTTCGGTACACGTCCTCTTCGCAGTACGAGTGGCAATCGGAGGAGGTTTCGGGTGGCGACAGGGTGAACGTCGCAGATTTCGACGACTATCAGACGTGGGGGAACGGCATCGGCGAATCGGGACTCGGCAAACCGGCCACGGCGACGTGGCGTTCACAGGACGTGCCCCCGAGTGGGACGATTCCTGTCCAGATAATCCGGAGCACCCGGATCGCGGAGATGGCGAATCAAAACGAGTGGTTGCAAGCCAGCACGGAAGAAGGGTTCGTCGCCATCATGGACAAATGCACGCACTTCTGTTGCGTCCCGCTGTTCAAAGGCGACCCGGGTAGCGCGAAGTTCAACGCTGCCAACGAAATCTACTGTCCGTGCCACCAGTCGGTGTACGACCCCTTCTCCATCGAGAAGGTGTCGTTCGTCGCGCTACCGCGACCCGAAGACGATTCGGGCGGGGGAGGATAGTTCGCGTGGATGCGCGTGACGACTCGAACCGCGTGCGAACGGACACGTCCGAAACCCGGGGCGACGCAGACTGACGAACCGGCGAACCGAACGACCCTTCGCCGAGCGTGATTCTGCGAGCGAGAAAACCGCCGTCGGCAGGTTCTGGGATAGATATATGGATGGATATCTAGATAGCTATCCGGAAAGCTACATATCTCTCGACCGGGCTATCGGGCCACGTGGACCGGCCGACGAAATTCGGAAGAAACGTGGAGGAACGGTGGGGGTAAAACCCGTGACGGCGAAGGACGGAGCATGAACAGGCTCGTAGATGGCGAGTGGCGAACGGACGCCTCCGAGACGACCACCGACGAGGGGAGGTTCGAGCGACAGGAGACGACGTTTCGAGAGTGGGTCGAGGCAGACGAAGGGAGCGAGTTTCCCGCCGAGTCGGGGCGGTACCACCTCTACGTCTCGTACGCCTGCCCGTGGGCACACCGAACGCTCGTGACGCGGGCGTTGAAGGGGTTGGAAGACGCCATCTCCGTCTCCGTGGTCGACCCCTACCGGGAGGACGACGGGTGGGAGTTCTCGCCCGACAGACCCGGGTGCACCATCGACCCCGTCCTCGGTGCGGACTATCTGCGCGAGGTGTACGTCGAAGCCGACCCCGAGTTCACCGGACGTGTGACGGTTCCGGTCCTCTGGGACCGAGAGCGCGAGACCATCGTGAACAACGAATCGAGAGAGATCATGCGGATGCTCGATACCGCGTTCCACGACGTCGCGACGCGAGACGTAAGCTTCTATCCGCAAAACCACCGCGAGGAGGTCGACGAGGCCATCGACGCTATCTACGAACCGATAAACGACGGGGTCTACCGAGCGGGGTTCGCGGGAACACAGACCGCCTACGAGGAGGCCGTGACCGACCTGTTCGACGCCCTCGACCGCTGGGAGCAGGTACTCGCAGACCGGCGCTACCTCTGTGGACCGGCGTTGACCGAGGCAGATTTCGCCATGTTCACGACGCTCGTGCGCTTCGACGCGGTGTACCACACGCACTTCAAGTGTAACGTCCGTCGAATCGTCGACTATCCCAACCTCTGGAACTACCTGAAAGAGCTGTATCAACTGCCGGGAGTCCGCGAGACGGTGCGACTGGACCACATCAAAGAACACTACTATCGAAGTCACAGCGACATCAATCCGAAACGAATCGTGCCACGAGGCCCCGAAATCGACTTCGATGGAGTGCACGACAGGGACCGACTGCCGGGGAGACCACCCGACCGGCTTCGAGACTAGGGAACCTGCGATAATCGACCGTCGTTCGTTCGTCCACTCGAATCGCCGTTCGTTTCCTCACTCGTCTCTCGGCTTGGTTCACCGAGTACGGTGACGACGATTCGGTCCGGATTTTCGAGGCGTCCGCTGACGACATCTCGGTCGGGGAGTACTCGGCTCTCGCGCACGTGCGACCAGCCACCGTCGTACCGCCACAGTCGAAGGGTTCGTTCGTCCACGTTCGCGGACGACACCGCACGCGGGGCGTAGGCGATTTCCAGGTCGAGCTCGGCCTCGGCAGCGGTTCCGGCGACGACGACCGACCGACCGACAGTAACGCGGTCAGTCGGCACCGACGGTGTCCGTGTGGAATCGAGCGCGACGTTCGTCCCACCGAACGAGAGCCGAGTGCCGTCGACCGAGACGTTCGTCGCGTCGAGTTTCGAATCGCCCTCGGAGAAGACCGTCCAGTTGTCGTTTTCGACGGCGGTCAGGTTCTGGAACCGAACGGCGGAGTCGTTGAGATAGAGACCGGCGCTCGTCGCGCCGGGGACGGAAGTGCTCCCTGCCGTGGCGACGACTTCCGTGTCCGAGATGCGAGTGTTGGCCACGTCGAGTAACCCGATGCCGATGAAATCGTTTGCTTCGACTCGACTCTCGCTCAGCGAGTTGCGCCGTGAATCGAGGAAGTTGATTCCGACGAAGTTGCCGCCGGCGTTCGTTCTCACGAGGCTGACGCCGGACGACAGGACGACGCTCACACCGAGGAAGTTCGAACTGGCGTTCGCGTCGGTGACGGTAGCGTCCGTGGTGTTCTCGACGCCGACCCCGACTCGGTTCGAGACGGCGGAGACGTTCGCGAACGACCCGTTGGACGCGTTGTCAGCGAAAAATCCGACCGTATTCCCGGCGGCGACGCTGTTTCGAACCGCGTCGTTCGCCCCGCGAACGAAAAATCCCACCTCGTTCGAGGCAGCGACGCTGTCGGAGACCACGGTCGCTTCGGAGTCGACGAGCGACACGCCGCCGACGTTGCGCGAGACGTTCACGTCGACGATTCGAGTGGCGGTGCTTCCGACGACGAAGACACCTGCCGACTTCGACGGACCGGGGAAGGGACGCGCTTCGGGGTCGACGTTCTCGACGGCCGTGACGTTCGTGAGGGTCGCGTCGGTGGCGTTTTCGAGGTGGACGCCGGACCGGTCGTTGTCGGCGACGACCACGCTCCGAACGGTGCCATCGGTCGTGTTCGCCAAGAGAATACCCGTCTCCCAGGCGGTCACGGAGATATTTCGAACGGTGACGTTCGTCGCCCGCCGGACGGCGATACCGTCGGTTCCGTCGCTCCCGGCGCCATCGAGGACGTGGTCTCGGCCGTCTATCGTCACGTCGTCGGCGCGAACCTCTAGACACGTTTTTTCGGTGCTGTCGTCGATGTCGTCGGCGAGGACGTAGCGTCCGGGTTCGGTGATGGTAGTACAGGAGTCGAGTCGCGTCGGTTCAGGTCGCAGTGAGGATGCCGCTTGCGGCGAGGCGGCCGTCGCGGACATCGTCGTCGCGGCGACCAGCAGTCCCCCCACGAATACCACCGCCCAGGCCGACGGGACACGATTCCCCGAGCTCTCGACGGACGAGTCTCCTTCCGACGACGCCAGTACTCGCATACCCTCGCCACGGACGCACGGTGCTTTGTTATTGGTTACCAGCATCTGCGTAACGAGAGTCACGCCGCCGCCCGAGTCGGTAACGGCGAATACCGAGGGACCGGACGTGCGAACCGCGACGTGGACGAGGGGAACGAAACACGAAACAGGCCCGGACGAACGGATTTTTACGCTCGCCGAACGACTATCTGCTATGGTAATGAAAGAGTCCGAGGAGAAGATAGAGCGCGACGACCCGGTTCCGAACTTTGAACTGCGAGGAACCGACGAAGAGACGTACACCCTCTCCGATTTCGCGGAGTTCGACGCAGTCTTGCTCGTGTTCACCTGCAACCACTGCCCCTACGCGCAGGCCAAGTTCGACCTGCTGAACGATGTCGCTGCCGAGTACGACGACGTGGCCGTGGTCGGTGTCAACCCGAACGACGCTGAGGAGTACCCCGACGATTCCTTCGAGACGATGCAAGAGTGGGTCGAGGAGGGTCGCATCCAGTACGACGCCTACCTCCGCGACGAGACCCAGGAGGTAGCGGACGCGTACGGTGCCGTGTGTACCCCCGACCCGTTCCTCCTGCGGAACGAAGGCGACACGTTCACCCTGGCGTACCACGGCCGACTCGACGACGCACTCAACCCCGACGACGAACCCACAGAGTTCTACGTCCACGAGGCTATCGAGTCCGTGTTGGCGGGCGAAGACGTCGACCTGGAGTTTCTGCCCTCGCGCGGCTGTTCGATAAAGTGGAAGTAACCGATAACTACCAGAAAACGCACCTTTGTCGCCGCTCTAGCCGAACGACACTCCGGTCGCGGTAGGGCGATGACGACGGTTCGCCGCTCGCGCTCGGTTTAGCGGCGAATCTGCTCTGCGTGCTCCTGACCGCGCTCTTTCACGTCCTCGATGCGAGAGCGAGCAGTCACTCGCGTTTCCCCGATCATCGCACCGACGAACGCACCGACGGCACCGCCGGTACTGGCTGCCCGCTTGCTGATGAACCCGCCGACGGCACCACCGATTGCCGCACCGATTGCCGCGTGACGAGCGCGACTCAATGCGCGTTTGAGACGAATCGAACGCATACTGAGTAACTAGTCGTCCAGACAGATAAATCCGTTCTCGAACGGAACGTCTCGACGAGTACGACGAGGACGGGAGCCGAGGCGGGGACGTGGAGAGATGGCTGTTCACCGTGTTGGTGTCACCTACCGGTCCTCACGACCACCCATCTTTACCCCCGAGTCGGCCGAATAGCGACCAGTGGTGCCCGTACTCGAAGACCCACTTGACGTCGGGGGCGTCGAATGCCGAAACCGTCTCTACCGAGCACCCTTGCTCGAATGTGCGGGTAACGGCCCGGACGCGGTGGAGACGCTGATTCGAGAACTCGAACCCGCCGCCGAGTCCGGAGTGGGGCTCATCTGTCAGGGTGCGACCATCGTTCGCGAGGAGGGTGGCTGTGCCGCGCCCGGGATGACTCGCGTCAGCGACCCCGCGTTCGTCGCCCGACTGGAACGGCTGACCGACGCCGTCCACGACCACGGCAGTCGAATCTTCGTCCAGTTGGAACACGGCGGCCTGCGGAGCATGGAGACGTGGCACGCCGGGTTTCGGGCAGCAAACCCGGACCTGCAACAACTCGCCGTCTCGCGTCCGCCAGCCTCGCTCCGGGCGCTCGACCGGGTGGGGTTTCTTGACTACGACCCGCACATCCTCGACACGGAGGAGGTGTACGAACTGGCGGCCGATTTCGGTCGAAGTGCCGAGTACGCCGTCGACGCTGGCTACGACGGCGTCCACATCGCCGGAGCGAACATGGGCATCGTCCAGCAGTTTCTCTCGCCGTTCTACAACCGGCGTGACGACGAATTCGGCGGGTCGCTCGCCGCACGAACGCGGTTCCTCGAATTCGTCTATCGGGAGATTCGAGAGCGCGTCGGACCCGACGTACCGGTCGTGACGAAAGTGCCCGCCGAGACGACGGCACCGCCGTTCGTCAGACGACACCTCTCGCTCGACGACGGCGTCCGAATCTGTGAGCGACTCGCCGACATCGGCTTCGACGCCCTCGTTCCGGTACAGACGTCCGTGTTCTGGGACGCGAGTATCGTCCGCGGGGCCTTCCCCGCCCGTGCGTGGCGCGACGAGCGGTTCCACGACGGCTACGAAGACGCGTTCGGAAGCAAGACGCGGGCGGCCCTCGTCGCCGTTCTCAACTGGGTTCAGTCCAGAGCGTACGACTTCGAACCGGCGTGGAATCGTCGGTTCACCCGACGAGTCGCAAAACGCGTTTCGGTCCCGGTTCTCGCGGAGGGCGGCATTCGAACGCGACAGCAGATAGACCGGTTGCTCTCGGCGGGAGCCTGCGACGCGGTAGGGATGGGGCGGCCGTTCTACGCCGAACCACGCCTGCCAGCCCGATTGTTGTCGGGGGGTGTCGAACCCGACGACGGCGAGAGTGAAGCGGACGACAGGAGCGTCGGGAACGAAGAGAACGTCGCCGTGGTCTGCGAGAACTGTAACAACTGCACGGTTCCGCAGGCGACCGGGGCACGCGGCGTGTGTCGAACCCCCAGCGTCCTCGAAGCGCGCGGAGCGCTCCGTAAAGTGGGAGCGTACGACCGCGAGGGGAGCACCGACGACCGCGAGGAGTCGTAACGGGTATCTCCCGGGAGTCCCAACCACCGGTCAGTGACCGACGAGGAGTACGAGATTTCGGATTTCTACGACGCGATAGAGACCATCGGACGACCAGTGCTCACTGCAGAGGAGGTCGCACGTGCTCTCGACTGTTCGCACGAGGAAGCGAGTCGTACGTTAGAGCGTCTAACCGACCAGCGAGCGGTGACTCGCCTCGACGTCGAGAGCGACCCGGTCGTCTGGTTTCCGACCGAGTGGGAACGACTGGCAGACCGGGAACGAATCGTCGTCTTTCCGAAACGCCGTGAAATCGTCGTCGACCAGCCTCGGCAGTTCACCAGAGCGCAACTCTCGCAGTTCGCCCACCTCACCGACACGACGCGGACGGGCGGCTACGCCTACGAGGTTCGTCAGGAGGATATCTGGTCTGCACCCTACGACGACCTCGATAACCTGATGCGAACGGTGAAACAGGTGTTGCCCGAGTCGGTACCGGACTTAGAGGAGTTCATCGAACAGCAGTGGAAACGCGCCAAACAGTTCCGTCTCTACACCCACGAGGATGGCTACGTCGTCTTGCAGGCCGCGAGCGACGACCTGATGGGCAACGTCGCTCGCCAGAAGTTAGACGAGAGCTATCTGCGCGCGGACATCGCCGACGACGAGAGCTGGGTCGCAGAGGAGAAGGTCGCCGAAGTCAAACGAGTCCTCTACGAAGCGGGCTATCCGGTACGGGACGAACGCGAACTCGACGCCGGCGACGAACTCCCCGTCGAACTCCATCTCGACCTGCGCGAGTACCAGCGTCGCTGGGTCGAGGAGTTCGTGGATACGAAATCGGGTGTCCTCGTCGGCCCGCCGGGGAGCGGGAAAACGGTCGCCGCGATGGGCGTCCTCGAAGCCGTTGCCGGCGAAACGCTGATTCTCGTCCCGAGCAGGGAACTGGCGGGGCAGTGGCACGACGAACTGCTGGCCCACACCTCGCTCTCGCCCGAACAGGTCGGCGAGTATCACGGCGGCGAGAAGAACGTCCGCCCGGTGACCATCGCCACCTACCAGACCGCAGGTATGGACAGACACCGACAGTTGTTCGACCAGCGTCGGTGGGGGCTCATCGTCTACGACGAGTGCCAGCACATCCCGAGCCGAGTGTTCCGGCGGAGTGCGAACCTCCAGACGAAACACCGACTCGGCCTCTCCGCGACGCCGGTTCGGGAAGACGACAAGGAAAAAGACATCTTCACGCTCATCGGCCCGCCGATCGGAACCGACTGGGACGCCCTGTTCGAAGCGGGGTTCGTCGCCGAACCGGAAGTCGAGATTCGGTACGTCGGTTGGGACGACGAGACGTACCACGACGAGTACGCCAGCGCCGACCAGCACAGCAAACGCCAGATAGCGGCGTCGAACCCGGCGAAGATGGACGAGATACGGTTTCTACTGGCCGAACATCCGTCCGCGAAAGCGCTCGTGTTCGTGGAGTTTTTAGAACAGGGCGAGTTCATCGCGGAGGCGCTGGGCGTCCCCTTCGTCAGCGGGCAGATGCGCCACGCAGAACGCGAGCGTCACCTGCAATCGTTCCGGGACGGACGCCTCGACACCCTCGTCGTCTCTCGCGTGGGGGACGAGGGAATCGACCTCCCGGACGCCGAGATAGCCATCGTGGCGTCCGGACTCGGTGGCTCCCGACGGCAAGGTGCTCAACGTGCGGGGCGAACCATGCGACCCGCCGGGCGTGCGCGGATGTACGTCCTCGCTACGCGCGGCACCCGCGAGGAGGAGTTCGCCCGCCAGCAGTTGCGTCACCTGGCGTCCAAGGGGATTCGAATCCAGGAGGCGGTCGCGGACGAG
Source organism: Haladaptatus ordinarius (assembly GCF_054177595.1). Lineage (NCBI taxonomy): Archaea > Methanobacteriati > Methanobacteriota > Halobacteria > Halobacteriales > Haladaptataceae > Haladaptatus > Haladaptatus ordinarius. Next base: position 22,521 of record NZ_JBPEHH010000009.1, read on the forward strand.
ACGATCACCGACGTCCGGGATATCGACCCAACGACCACGGAAGAGTGAGCCGCGGCGAGACCGGCGTCCACCGGGTTTCGCCGAGATTGAAGTGCGGGGAGGCGAAAACTCGTCTATGGCCCGCGAAGTCCGACACACTGCGACCGGCCCGTTGAAACTCGACGAGGACGACTTCGACGACGAGAAAGGCAACGTCGCACTCTGTCTGTGCGGCCTCTCCGACGAGTACCCCTTCTGCGACGGGTCACACCGCGCGACGAGTGACGAAGAAGATGACGTCGTCTACCGGTACGAAGACGGCGAGCGCCGCGTGGTCGAGGAGATTCGGTACGCAGACGAGTAGAAGTATCGACGGAAAACGCCACCGAATAGACGGGTGGCAACAACCGATAACTGAACCTGTGGCGTGTCGACGGTATGCAAGTTGGGAGAGCGACACTCGCGCTGTTCGTTCTGGGGGTCGCCGCTAGCGGGTTCGGTTCCACGCTCGCGGGGGCATCACAATCGGTGGTCCTACCGACGGCGGACGTCGAGTACACGTGCGAAAACGTGACCGTGTCGGTCGAACCAGAGTGGGTGAACTACAGCCTCGTCATCACCTACCGGGACACCGTGACGGACGACGAAGGAAAGGCACTGGTCGGGCCGCTGAACGGAACGGTGACGGAGCCCTACGGCCCCGAGTTCGTGTTCACGAGCGTCGAAGTGCTGGTCGGGGGAGCGACGGTCGAGACGGGATACGTTCCGTTGCGGTGTTTGAGAAACTACTCGGAGACGAGCGTCCGCACTCGTTCCGAGAGGTCGGACAACTGAACCGCGTGAGGCGACGGGGTGGTCGCCGACCGTTCGCGGAACCCGGTACCCGTCGCCACCGCGACGACGTGGTCCTCGCGCGAGATCTCACCGTCTTCCGAGAGTCGACGAATCCCCGCCAGCGTGGTCGCCGAAGCCGGTTCGACACAGAGACCGGCCCGGCGAGCGAACGCGCGTTTCGCGTCGAGGATGGCGTCGTCCGACACCGAGAGCACAGCACCACCGGTTTCGGCGACCGCCGCAAGCACACGATTCCCGCTCGGTGGTGAAGCGTTGGCGATGGAGTACGCCACCGTCTCGCCGCCCTCGACGGAAGTTACCTCGTCTGCGTCCGACCGATAGGCCTGGGCGATGGGGTCGCAGGCCGCCGCCTGGACGAAGTAGAGGCGGGGGAGCGTGTCGATTGCCCCCGCTGTTCGGAGTTCGCGCAGGGCTTTCCAGATGGCGCTGGCGTGGCCGCCGCTGCTGACGGGGGCGACGATGGCGTCGGGGACACGGTCGTTCTCGGAACCGGTGGACGACGAGCGTGGCGAATCCCGAGCGCCGACGAACGCCTCACAGACCTCCAGTGCCGTCGTCTTTTGCCCCGCGACGCGGTGAGGCGTATCGGAGTTTTCGAACCGAACGTCCGGGATGTTCAGACTCTCGGCGTAGAGTCGTCCGTAGTCGCCGTCGACCTGCACGATTTCTGGGTCGTACTGTGCGATGTGAGCGAGTCGTTCGGTGGGAATGTCATCGGGAACGAGGACGAGACAGTTCAGTCCGGCGCTGGCGGCCGCCGCGGCCATGCTCATCGCCATGTTGCCGTGCGAAACGGTGCCGACCCAGTCGTCGCCCGCTTCGAGCGTGCGGGCGACGCCGACCGCGCTCCCCCGGTCCTTGAAACTCCCCGTCGGGTTCCGACTCTCGTCTTTGATCCACAGGGTACACCCGGCGTACTCGTCCGCCCGCGGAACGCGAAAGAGTGGCGTCCCCCCGGCGACCGACCCGACGCCCGAGGGTGGCGACACCGGGAGCAGGTCGGCATAGCGCCACACACCCGATGCGGTCGAGACGTCCGATGCGGCCGACTCCGGCCACGAGAACCCCACGGCGTCGGTCGAGAGCCAGAGCGGTTCGCCACAGACACAGCGTGCGCCCGTCTTCGCTTCGTGTCTACACTGATAGCAAACGAGCGTCGATTCGGTCGTCATCAGGTCGCGTCCTCGTACGCCCGTCTCGCCCGTGTCGCACCCTCGACGAGGTAGTCGAAGTCGATACCGACGACCTGAAAGTCGAACCCGGCGTCCGCCCAGCGCGTCACGTCGTCGGGGTCGAGCGCGATGGTTCCGACGGGCGTGTCGGCTGCGTGGGCCGCGTCGAGGACAGCGGAAACCTCGGTGTTCAACGAATCCGTCTCGCCGAACCGACCGACCGACGCGGAGAGGTCTGCCGGGCCGACGAACAGCGCGTCGATGCCGTCGACTGCGGCTATCGCGTCCGCATTTTCCACGCCCGTCGCGGTCTCTATCTGGACGACGACGAGCAGTTCGTCGTTCGCCCGTTCGAAGTAGTCGGCCAGGTCGAGACCGTACCTCGACGCCCGCGACCCGGCGACGCCCCTGATTCCCTCCGGCGGATAGCACGTCGCTTCGACCACCGAGCGCGCCTGTTCGACCGTCTCCACCATCGGGACGATAACACCGGAAACGCCGGTGTCGAGCACGCGCTTGATTCGGGCCGGGTCGGCGTCCGGCACTCGGACGAGTGGTTCCGTCTCGCCGCTCGCGGCGTCCACTGCGCGAGCGAGATTTTCGACCGATTCGAGCGACATCGAGGAGTGTTCTGCGTCGATGACGGCGAAGTCGAAGTCGAGTTCGGCACTCAACTCGGCGACTGTCGGGTGGCCGATAGTGATCCACGTCCCGACGACCGACTCCCCCGCGAGTATCGAACGTCTGAGTTCGTCCATGTGACACCCGACGGATGGAGGGCAAAAATAGCTACGTGGTCTGCCCAGTCTGCAGTTTCGGTCGGTCCCGTGGTCGCGCCAGCCGACGATACCGACGTAAAGGTCCGTTCGAGTCCGGTTTCGTTCAATCGGCCCCCGTCACGCTGTAGATGACGAAGAGATAGCCGACCGTCGAAACGGCGTAGTTCACCGTGAGCAGCACGCGGCTGTTCTCGAACCCGGTCAGGAATGCGCTGAACGTGGTCGCTATCGCGGCGGCGACGAGAATCGAGAACCCGACGGAGAGTACGAGCATCGACCGGCGAGACGTCTGAACGTATGCCCGCATCGCCAGACCGACCATGGTCAGTCCGGTCGTCGCGAGGATGACGCTGAGCCCGATGTAGGTGATTCGATAGGTTGTATCTGATGTGTCGCCCCAGTTACCGTCAACCACAAATCAGCCAGCATATATAAAAGGATTCCATACAGCAACTCTGTCGGTCGTCCGGGAAGTGCGACACCACCGAACGGGGAAAACGCGCGGAGAAGGGTACTATTTCTGAACAGTTTCTCAGTCGAGCGCATTTGCGACCTTCTCGATGGGGTGGGGCGGTCGCGTCCCGTCCCCATCGAGTTGCGTCCGACAGGACGCACCGGGAGCGACGACACGCTCGGCGTCGCTCTCCTCGACCTGTTCGAAGAGGATTCGACCGATAGCTCGCGAGAGGTCGTACTGCTCGGCGCGGTAGCCGAAACTGCCAGCCATCCCACAACAGCCGCTGTCGAGGGGGTCGACTCGGTAGCCTGCACGGCGGAGGACGCCGACCGCGTGGTGGTCACGCCGGAGCGCCTTCTGGTTGCAGTGGCCGTGGTACGCGAGCGATTCGTCCACCGCACCGAACTCGATGCCGTCGTCGAGTCGCTTGCGGTCGACGAACTCACAGACGCCGAAGGCGTTCGCGGCGACCCGTTCGACCGCCTGCGACACCGCCGAGTCCGCGATCAGGTCGCGGTACTCGTCCTGGAACATCACCGCGTCCGACGGCTCCACGAAGACGACCGACCAGCCCTCCGCGACGCGAGGTTCGAGCGCGGCGACGTTCGACTCGGCGTGTTCGCGCGCCGTATCGAGGAAGCCCTCGGAGTACGCCGCACGACCACTGGGTTCGAGACCGGTGGGAACCTGCACGTGGACGCCCGCCGCTTCGAGGACGCGGACGGCGGCCTTACCGGGTGCGGGATAGCTGTAGTTCGTGAACGTGTCCGGAAAGAGCAGGACACGTTCCGTCGCCGCGTCCGCCGGGATGCGGGGACCGCGCGCGTCGAACCAGTCTTCGAACGTCTCACGACGGAACCGGGGAACCTCTCGCTCGCGGGCGATGCCGAACAGCCTCTCCGCGATGCGGTCCGCACCCGGAAGGTTCGTTGCCCAGTTCGAGAGGGGAGCGAGTGCGCTCCCGAGCGCGGAGACGCGGTCGACGTCTGCGAACAGGCGGTCGCGGATGCTCGGAGCGGAGCGTTCGTGGTGGACGTGTTTCACTTCGGCTTTCAGCTTGGCGAGGTCGACGCCGGTCGGACAGTCGCTGGCACAGCCCTTACAGCCGAGACAGAGGTCGAGTACCTCCTCCTGGAATCTGTCGGTGTAAACTTCCTCGGTTGGGAGTTCCCCGCTGATGGCGGCCCGGAGGAGGTTCGCCCGCCCGCGCGTGGTCGTCATTTCGTCTTTCATTCCCCGGTAGGAGGGACACATCGTCTCGCTCCCGGTCTGGCGGCAGGTGCCACAGCCGTTACAGAGTTCGACGAGGTGCGAGAACCCACCCTCGTCCGAGAAGTCCTGTTCGGTGGTCGGTTCGAGAGACGCGTAGTCGGGGCCGTAGCGGAGGTTCTCGCGCATGTCGGCGTCGTCCCGAAAGACGACCTTGCCGGGGTTCATCCGCCAGTCCGGGTCGAACGTCGTCTTCAGTTCCTGAAACGCACCCCAGAGCTGTGGTCCGTACATCTTCGGGTTGAACTCGGTTCTGGCGAGCCCGTCGCCGTGTTCGCCCGAGAACGAGCCGTGGTGGTCGAGCACGAGCGAGGTGACGTCCTCCGCGATGGAGTGCATCGTCTCGATGCCAGCCTCGTCTTTCAGGTTCAGGATTGGGCGGATGTGGAGGGTGCCGCTTCCGGCGTGGGCGAAGTAGGCCGCCGACGTGTCGTGGTCCTCCAGGACGCCCATGAACTCGCGGACGTACTCGGCGAGTTCCTCGGGTGGGACGGAAGCGTCTTCGATGAAGGGGTACGGTTTCGGGTCGCCCTCCATGCTCATCAGGAGCGGAATCGCCGCCTTCCTGAGTTTCCAGAGACGGGACTGGTCCGTTTCGGTGTAGGCTTCCAGCACGTCGAATGCCTCGCCCGCACCGACGAAGTGGGCCGTCGTCTCGGCGATAGCTCCCTCGAAATCGGAGTGGAGTTCGGAGTCGAACTCCAGCATCAGGGCGGCCTCGGCGTCCGCCGGAATCGGTTCCGCGTACTCCGCGAACTCGGTCGAGTTGCGGGCGAGGCGGAACACCTCGTCGTCCATCAACTCGACTGCACTCACGTCGAAATCGAGAGCCTTCGGCACCGCTTCCATCGCCGACACGATGTCGTCGTAACAGTAGAGCGCGAGCGCGGTCTCCTCGGGGCGAGTCACCAGGTCAAGCGTCGCGCGAACGACGACGCCCAGCGTCCCTTCCGCTCCGACGAACAGATTCGAGAGGTTGATACACGTCTCGCCGTCACGTTCGTAGACGACCTTGTGGAGGTTGTAACCACTGACGGAGCGTTTGAGCGTCGGATAGCGCGCGTCGATCTGCTCGCGATGCTCCGCGACCAACTCGCGGACGGTTCTGTAGAGGTCGGCTTCGCGGTCGTCCTTGCCGACGAGTTCGTCCCACTCCTCGCTATCGACGACGACTTCGCGGGTGTGGACGAGCGAACCGTCAGCCAGCACGACGTCCAGTTCCGCGGTGTAGGCGTCGGTGATGCCGTACCGAACCGAGTGTGCGCCGGTGGAGTTGTTGCCGATACCGCCGCCGACGGTCGCCCGGTTCGAGGAGGCCGGGTCGGGCGCGAACTTCAGTCCCCACTGGGCGAGATGGTCGTCCAGGTCGTCCTGCACGACGCCGGGTTCGACCGTCGCCGTTCGGGTCTCGGGGTGGACGTCCACGACGTCGTTCATGTGCCGAGAGAGGTCGAGAACGACACACTCCGACCCGACTGCCTGCCCGGCGAGTGACGAGCCAGCGCCGCGCGGGAGGACGGGCGCGTCGTGTTCGGCGGCGATTCGAACCGCGTTCTGGACGTCTTCGACGCCGGTCGGAAAGACGACGCCCGCCGGACGGGCCTGATAGATGCTCCCGTCGGTCGCGTACAGTATCTGCGTGTACTCGTCGAAGCGGACGTCACCCTCGACGCCGTCACGCAGGTCGGCCGCGAGAGCGGGGTGGGCGTCCGGCGGGTCGTGGCCGAGTGATTCGCGGTACGTCTCGAAGTCGAGTTCGTCGCGGGTCGCCATGTGTGAGTGAAACAGGCAGGCCGGTATAAATCCGCTGTCGGCACAGCCGTCGCCGGTCGAATCGAACCGAGCGTCGGAGACTCCGTTCCGGTGACGTGACGAGCCGTGAAGATAGTTTACGGTTTGGTTGGAGACACCTAGTGTCGTACTTACGATAAATACGATTCCGGAAGGGACGCGAAGCGGTATCCGGAAAACCGCAAGCAAGCACCGATACGGACTCTGTTGGGCCATCACCCTTTTGTCTGTTGGATGAGTCTGTAACACTAGGGAGAACCATGCACGACCTGACTGGTTTCCAGCGGGACTTGCTGTACGTCATCGCTGGCCTAGACGAACCCCACGGTCTCGCCATCAAAGAAGAACTCGAAGCCTACTACGAGAAGGAGATTCACCACGGGCGACTGTACCCGAATCTCGACTCACTCGTGGACAAAGGGTTGGTCGAGAAGGGCCAACGAGACCGCCGCACGAACTACTACACGCTCACTCGCAGGGGAGCGCGCGAAATCGAAGCGCGCCGAGAGTGGGAAGAACAGTACGTCGGCGAGGACCTCGCGCAGACACAGACCGTCTGAGTCACACCATCCAGGGGGAGAAAGCCGTGCCGAGAACAGCCGCGTCCAGCGCTCTGACGCGGCCGAACACGGTGTTGGATTCGTTCGTTACGTAGCCGTTGCCGGACGCTTCTATCAACCCGAGATTCTCGAGGGGTTCGACGTGCATCCACACCGATTTTCGGGATAAACCGACGAGACCGTGGAGTTCCTCCTGCGTGAACTCCTCGTCAGCATCCATCGCGAGCAGTGCGTCTATCAACAACCGGACCGCTTCCGGACTGGCGAGGCCGCGGAAACCGTCCGACGCGCCGTATTCGTCGGCGGCACGCTGGAGTCGTTCGACGGCGGTTGCGACGATGCTCTCCGGATTCGGATGGTACGTCTCCCCTTCCTCGCGGAAGACGTGAAGGGCGACGAGGTCGTCCAAACTTCGCTCGACGCGTTTGTTACTCTGGTCGAGTTCGGCCGCGAGTTCGTCGGCGTCCCACTCGCCACCGGTCACGGCGGCGAGTCGAACCAGTTCGCGGGTGGCGGCGTCGCGGGTCAGAAACAACCACCCCGAGGGGTAGGCAAGCCGTGCTTCCCGAACGCCCTCTTCGTCTGCGAGTGACCACATCTCGTCCTGATTGTGCCTCGTGCGGAGCGTCCAGTCGCGGGAGTCTGTGTGAAGTGCCATTAGATTGCGTTCAGCACGCAATGGTATATAATATTTCACTCCCAGTGGAACGTCACGTATCCGGTTTCGATTCGCACGAGACGGACCACGAAACGTCCGAACGCTCCGTGAGGCGTCGGTAGATGGCCTGGAGCCCGGACGAGCGCGTGTCCGGTAGCACGTGTAGTTCGACAGACCCGTAGCGAACGACGACGCGAAACGTCGTATCACGGTCGTGGTCACGGACGAGGTACATCGGGACGGGGAGGTCGAACCAGTCACCCGAGGTGTACGGTTCATCGTCCAGAACGTCTTCCACGAGGGAAACGAGGCGTTCCTCGGAACAGTCGGAACTGGGCGAGAGTCGAAAGAGAGTCTCTCCCTCGTAGCGGACGCCACCCTGTCGAGGATATCGCCGTCGCGGGCGGTGGGGAATCGAGAACGACGGGTCGCTATCTGACATTTCTGCAGACCAGTGTTCCCCACGTATGCCGTCATCAGATAAATAGTTCAGCCACGGGTGCGAAGGAAAATTGCGCTTCCGGAGACGACGACCACCGCCACGACGTGCCCGACGAGCAAGAATACGAGCAAGTCGTCCTCCCAGACGAAGGGGACGAGCACGAGTTGGAGGAGTGAAAACCCGACGACGAGCGAATCGACCCGACGAAGTTCGGTTCGTGTTCCGGCGTCGGCCGGATACCGAAACGCAACCCAGAGACCGGTGACGCTCGCCCACCACGCAGTACCGATGCGATAGCAGACGTCCCAGAGAACGAGCAGGGTGAGATACACCGCAGAAATCGGCGGGTCTGCCCCTAGCAGTCGCTCGACGAGGGTCGTTCCACCCTGTCGAGGGTCGTAGACGAACAGGTACGTGACGAGTCCGACGTACGCCAACAGGCCCAACACCACTTCGATACTCGACCCGAACAGCAGTTTTCGGTAGGCGTCCGGCGTCGGCAACCGGCGGATACGCCGCCCGAGTTCGAGCATGAGGGCGCTCCCGGCGGTGGCGACGACGACAGCCGCAGTGCCCGCCGGGACGGCGTTCCAGAGGTCGTTTCGCCACGCAAGGACGACGAGTAGACCTTCGAAGAGTGCGAACTGAATCGTGAGCGCGAGCCAATCTGGGAACGAAACTCCCGGAATCGCGTCGACGATACTTTCGTACGTCCACTGGTACTCCGGACGAGTCATTCGACGGCGTCTCGAACGGCCTCCTCGAACGACGTCAACTCGACCGGCACGAGCGAGTGGATTCGGTCGTCTTCGACCACGGTTCGGGTCTTCAACCCGAGGATGAGCGGGTGGGCGACTTCCTTCGGGACGTCGGTCACGAGGTCGACCCAGTAAGCCGAGAGTTTCGGTGTGAGGACGGGAATGGGAACCATCACGGAGGGACGGTCCAGTATCTCACCCGTCGTGAGGACCATCTCGCCGTAGGTGATCACGTCTGCCCCACCGATTTCGTACGTCCCGCCCGCCGTCTCCGGAACGTCGAGGACGCCCACCAGGTAGGCCACCACGTCGTCGATGGCGATTGGCTGGCACTCGGTTCGCACCCACTGCGGCGTTATCATCAGGGGGAGTCGCTCGGCGAGCTGTCGAACCATCCGGAAGCTAGCACTCTCGGCACCGACGACGATAGCAGCCCGCAGTACGGTGCAGTCGAAGTCACCCTCGCCGAGGATGTACTCCACCTCACGGCGGGATTTGAGGTGGTCGGAGAGCGTCGCGCGCTCGCCGCCAAGACCGCTGAGATAGACGACGCGCGAGAGAGTCGTACCGCGTGCCGCGTCGACGAAGTTGCGCGCGGCGACCCGGTCACGCTCCATGAAATCACCGTCCTCGCCCATCGAGTGGACGAGATAGTAGGCGGCGTCGACACCCTCGAAGACCCCATCGAGACTCTCACGGTCGCTCAGGTCGGCCTCCACGACCGAGACGCCCTCCGGGGCGTCGTAGGTCGAGGCGTCTCGCACCAGTGCAACTACGTCCTCGCCACGAGCGACGAGTTCCGGGACGAGATGGCGTCCGACGAACCCGGTCGCCCCGGCGACGAGTACCGTCATTACCGGATACTTGGTCGCAATCGTCCAAAAGCTATGGGGCGACCCGAGGGGTTAACCGGGGCGAGTGCGACGAAACCGTATGGACTGGCTCCTCCTCGTCGCCCTCGCACTCCTGCTCGCGGGCGTTCTCGGGAGCGTCGTCCCGCTCTTGCCGGGCGTTCCGCTGTCTCTCCTCGGAATTTATGCCTACTGGTGGGGGACGGAGTTCTCGGAACCGGGGCTGCTCTTTCTCGTCGGCGCGACCGTCGTCGGGATCGTCGCGATAGTCGGCGACTACACCGCGGGAGCGGTCTCCGCACGAGTCGGCGGCGGGTCGCGCTGGACGGCCGTGGCGGCCGCCGTCGTCGGACTGTTAGCGCTCGTCACCACCGGGCCTCTCGGAATGCTTTTGGGCGTCGCACTCGCCACGTTCGCGGTCGAATTCTATCGAACGCGGGACGCAGAACGGGGGGCGCGAACCGCCGCATACGCCGTCGCCGGACTCCTCGCGTCCGCCGTCTTCCAGTTGGTGGTCACGGTTTCACTGCTCGTCGGCTTTCTCGTCGCGGTTCTCGTCTGAGGACGCCAGTCGCGGCGTGAGATTCGAGACGAACGCTCGTCGTTCGACTCGTGCAGTCGGAGACGAGTCGGGAGAAAAGAACTGGAGCGACACCCCGGATTTTTGTCGGTAGCCGACGTTTCGGGGAGCATGCGCGTGACCGCAATCCTGTTGGTCGCTGGAGTCACGGTGCTGGCTGGTTGTGCTGGATTGGGACTCGGGGGCGACGGGGCGAACCAGCAGACGGAGAACGCTACCCGGACCACGACGGACACCGAAGAGAACGTCACTGCTGCGTTCCTCACGGACGGGAATCGAACCTCGGTGACCCTCGAAGTAGCGAACTCCCCGGACGAACGAGCGAGCGGGCTGATGTTTCGGAAATCGCTTCCCGAGAAACACGGGATGGTGTTCGTTTTCGACAGTGCCGAGCCTCGGACGTTCTGGATGAAGAATACGCTCGTTCCGCTCGACATCATCTTCGTCGCCGCGAACGGAACCGTCATCAACGTCGCACACGCCGACCCGCAACCTAACGCCGACGACGCGGACCTCCGCCGGTATTCGAGCGACGCACCGGCGAAGTACGTCGTCGAGATGGAACAGGGGTTCGCCAACCGGACGGGCATCGAACCGGGGACGGAGTTGAGGTTCGTGGAGTCGCGCCCGACGACGGAGGAAAGCTGACCTTTCTTTCTGCAAACGAACTGGTGTATCAGTAGTGATACCATCCCTCACGGCGAAGTTGAGATATGGGAGAGACCGAAAGCCACCGTCTCGAGATTCGACCCGCGAACGAAGGCGATTTCGGTGCCATCCGGCGGGTCGCCCATCGTGCGTGGAACGAAGCGTACGACGACGTACTGGACGAGGACACCATCACGGAGACGGTGTCGTCGTGGTACTCGAACGAATCGCTCGCAGATGCGCTCGACAGGCCCGGAACGGCGTTTCTCGTCGCACTCACCGACGACGAACTCGTCGGATTCTGTCACGGCGTCTGCCACGAGGACGAGGGCGACGTCCTCCGACTCTACGTCGACCCGGACGACTGGGGCGAGGGTGTCGGCACCGCCCTACACGAGCGGCTGCGGGCCGACCTGCAGGATTTCAACATGAAGCGGATGCGGGCGATGGTGCTCGCCGACAACGAAATCGGCAACAAGTTCTATCGTGGACTGGGGTTCGAGAAAGACGACGAAGGAACGGTCGAACTCGGTGGACAGGAGTACAGGGAGAACGTCTACACGCTGGCGTTCTGAGGAGACAGCAGAACACAAAACATATACCCTCGCTGAGACAACGAGCAGTTACCTCGGGTAGGGGTACACGAGGTTTACTTTAAGCTATCGAGAGAGTGGCTACTCTCCGGCCCACCCGTCTTCGAACAACTGGTGCGCACTGGCGAGATCGACGAGCAGGCGTCGCTCGGGCGCGCCTGCCGTGTGCGCGCGCCGTCGCGTGGACGACCTGAGAGTACTGTACGGTCTCCTCACTGACGTCGGCGTGGTCGGGGCCGAACTCACCCTGCGAAAACGAGGCACGAATCGCGGCCCGCTGAAATCGCTCCAGCAGTTCGAACAGTCGCCAGTAGTCCACGTCGTCACGCCGTGTCCACGAGTGCGGAGAGAAGTCGCCGTTCGAACCGTGACTCCGGCGTCCCGAGCATCTCCGTGTCGTCTATCCCGAGCGCGGTCAGTATCTCGTTTGTATCCTCGACTGTCACAGTAGAACCCTATCTATGCTGTCATAATATCGTTACTGATACGCCACAGTAGACGTGAGGTGCCAGTACGTCTGTCCACGACCCGAGTAGTGGCCGTATCGGTTTTACCGATTGGCGTCGCACCGGCGTTCGGGTGGAAGAGATGAGTACGGAAGTAAGTGACACGACCGAACGGAGTACGGTAGACACGACGTGGCGAACCCTGATGGGAATGGGTGCGATACTCGCCGTCCTCGGTGTTATCGCCATCTTCTTCCCGTTCGTCACCGGTATCGCGCTGTCGATACTGCTCGGCGGGGCGCTGCTCGTCGGAGCGATACTACACGCAGTCCACGCGTTCTCGGCGGGCGACTGGAAAGGCGTTCTCTGGCAGGTGATTCTCGTAGTCGTCTACGGTATCGCAGGCCTCTCGTTGGTGTTCAACCCGTTGCTCGGGTTGACGACGTTGACGCTCCTCCTCGTCGCGTATCTCGTGGTAGACGGCATCGTCGAACTGGTCATGGGATTCGTGCTCCGCCCCGAGAAGAACTGGGCGTGGGTGGTGGCGAGTGGTTTCCTCTCGCTCCTGTTGGGCGGACTGCTCTGGGTGGGGTGGCCCGCGACTGCAGCGTGGGCGCTCGGACTCCTGCTGGGCGTCAGTCTCCTCACGAGTGGTCTGTCGATGGTCGGACTGGCCATGGGGGGGCGCGAGGCGGCGAGTCGACCGGCGGCCCAGCGGACCGATGTCCGAACCTAGTCCAGATTCTGGAAGGCGCTGACGAAGTCGTCGTGGTCGTTGAGATTCGCTCGCGCGTCGTCGACGACTTCGCGGAGCGTCTCGACTTTCTTCGTGAGTTCCCGATACTGGTCGCTCTATGCGAGTTCCGCCTCGTCTTTCTCGGCTTCGAGCACCGCCTTTTTCGACACCAGCGAGAAGTACTCTTGCATCTGGTTGTCGTACTCGATGCGCGACAACATTCCTTCGACGGTCGTGTAGAGGTCGTCTTTGGACACTGGTTTGACGAGATAATCGTCGAATCCCATATCGATGATGTCGAAGTCGGGTTTGACGGCAGTGACCATCACCACACGGGAGTTCAGGTCACGGTCACGAATTTGTTCGAGAACTTCGTCACCGGAGAGGCCGGGCATTCGGCGTAATGACTCATTCACCAAAGCATCTTTATATCTTGTGGTTGGGGAATCTGAGAACAAGAGAAATTAGTTACATATTTTCCGACTAGTCTCCGTATTCGGTCACGGTAACCCACGACCGGAACGACGGCAGAGCGTCGTCCGCTCGCGCCACGCTCACGTCGCAAACGACGCGCCCGAACGGCGAAATGGATTCTTCCAGATATCTCGAGTCGTTACGGTAATCGTCGAACGTTGCCGAAATCACCGTCCGCTTCATACTCGTCCGCCACGTGCCTAAGACACACGAACCATGCCGACGAACAGACGCGGACGGCTGTCGAAATCGCGACAGCCTCGAATCGACCCGCCACGGGAGCGAGTCGAACGGAACCGGATGCAGGCGTTCGTCCAACTGCGTGCAGAACTCGATACGCTTCGGCAACACATCGCCGAGGCCGAGGCCCGCCTGGCGGCACTCGAAGACGAGTGTCGACGCCGAGAGAAACGAATCAGGGCGTGTTCGATGTGCGGGCGTCTCAGCACCCGCCCCGGACCGGACGCCGAGTGTCCGTACTGTAAAAACGGGCGATTGAAGCCAGTGTGAGCTACTGGAACGCTCGAGCGATTCCCTGACTGGCTTGCTGGACGTTCCAGTTCGAGGTGAACGTCGCCATCACGTCGCTCAGGTTGGTGAGCGTCTCCGGTGGCACGGCGAGTCCGTGCGCGATGGACGGCGGTTGGTTGTTCGATTTCCGGAAATCGCGCATCTGCCCCCGCAAGAAGGGGCCGAACGGGTCCTTCGAAACGTCGGTTCGCGGCGAAATCGACCCTTTCTTCGGGTTGAACCGCTCCTGGGCGTCCACCGACCCCACGTAGCGCAAGAACTTGTTCGTCGCTTTCGGCGACGGGTTGTTCTTCGGATACGGGAACGAGTCCATATTGAGTGCGTACATCCCCGACGTGCCGGGGAACGGGACGTGGTTCCAGTCGCGTTCGAACTCGAAGCCCTGTTGGGCGCGGTACATGCCCGCGGCCCAGTCACCCTGATGGATGAACGCAGCCTTCCCGTTGATGATTTTCTTGTTCGCCTGTTGCCAGTCGATGGAACCGGCGTCCTGATTGAAGTACTGGCGGCATCGCTTGACGATTTCCAGGGAGTTTCGCACGGCTTGCTGGTTCGCCTGCACGTTCCCCTGCGTTATCGCGTCGTAGGTCTCCGCGCCGTGTTCGCCGAGGACGACCTGGGCCCACAGTTGCAGGGTAGACCACGGCGACTTCGTTTGGTGAGCCATTCCGACCGCGTCCGAGTTTCCTTGCACCCGTTTCAACACCCTGACGATGTCGCTCGGTTTCGAGACGTTCCCGGGGTTCACACCCGCCTCCTCGACGACCGAGACGTTGTAGAACAGATTGTTCAATCGGTGGATGTTGAGCGGGACGGTCACGTACGACCCCGCCGGTTTCGCGGCCTGCTTCGGCCCTTTCAGATAGGCCTGCTTCATGTCGTTGTTCGTCCACACGGTCCCCCCGATGTCTTTCAGTTTGTTCGCCTCGGTGTACGGCCGCAAGTTCGCACCGGGCCACGCCTGCCACGAACTCGGCGGATTGTTGTTCAACACCCGTTTCTGGATGACGGTGTGGAGATTCTGACCCGCTCCGCCGGAGACGGGGTTCTGGTTCACCGTCACGTCCGGATACCGTTGTTCGAACCCGTCGAACAACGCCTGAATCGCCTTGCTCCCGTCGCCGCCGGTCCACCAGTGCTGGACTTCGAGCGTCTGTCCCTGTGCTTCCGTCACTCCCGCGATACTCGCGAGTCCGAGCGCGCTCGCCCCTCGAAGGTACTCGCGCCTCGATACGGTTTCGTGTCGCATTCGTCTACCCCCCTCGATTGCCCACCTCCGGCGTCAAAAATCTGTGTGATTAGTTATCGATTATCAGTGGTAGTTCAACTCAGGACGACGAAGAAAGGCCGCTGACGTTCTGCTGGAGTCGAATCGTCGCCGTGAGCAAGAACGCACCGATCATCACGACGAAGACGCTCTCTACGCTCTCGACGACGAGCGGACCGAAACCGACGTAGACCCCGAGGTCTGCGAATCCGAGGAGTCCGGCGGAGACGAGCACCGGAAGCAGGTGTCGCCGGAGCGTATCGACCGACGTTCCCTGGGTCAACGACTCCAGTCGCTCGCCGAAAACGACGCCGTACACCGCGAACGAGATGCTACCGACGCCTTTGACGAACGCCACGACCGACCCCTGCCCGATGACGAGAACGACCAGCAGTTCGAGGAGGATGATGCCGACGAACCCCAGTTCGACTCGTCGCAGTCCCGCCAGCGATATCCGGCGGTCGTCCGGTGGCGGTGCGAGCGCGCTATTGTAGTACAACTCGCGCATCGCGAAGGCGAGAAACACCGTACAAAAGAGAAGCACCATGTGGCCGAGGGCGACGGGCCAACGACTGGTCGAAAGCGTCGCCACCACGCCGAGCACGCCGTACAGCACGCCGGTGAATCCAATCGAGACGAGATAGTACCAGAACGGTCGCTGTGACGCCAAGCGATTCAGCCGCAGGTTTCGATACGCGTAGAACCCGAAGATACCGGCAGAGACCGAAAGGAGGCCGGAGCCGACGAACCGAACGACGGTTGCACTGGCGTCGGTGCCGACCTGTGCGAGTTAGAGACCCATCTGTCCGTTACTAGATATATGTTCAGTTATTTATATTATTCGACCCACCGAACCGAGTCGAGCGCGTCGACGAAACGTTCGAACGCGGCGAGCAGGTCGTCTACCGTCTCGTACCGGTCCGGCTTTCGCTTCGCCATCGCTCGTTCGAGCAGGTCGTTTACGGCGTCCGGGAGGGTCGGATTTCGGTCCGTCGGTGCGGTCGGGGCGGTCGACGTGACCTGTTGGACGACGACGTGTGGTTCGCCGTCGAACGGTGTGTACCCGGTGAGCAGCGAATAGAGGAGCGTTCCGAGGCCGTACACGTCAGTCGAGTGGTCGATGCCGCCGAACGAATCCGGGTCGACGTGTTCTGGGGCCGCGTAGACCGGACGGGCGGGTGGCCATCGGACCGCCTTCGTGACGCTGGCGAGTCCCCAATCGCCGACGTTCGGGACGGGCCAGGTCGAATCGAAGGTCGTCGTAAACCGAACGGCGGTCGGACACAATCCGCCGTGTACCACACCCAGCGCGTGTGCTTTCGAGACGGTGCGGACGAGACGGTCTGCGAACCACAGCGACGCGTCGAACCCAGCGGTCGTCGTCGCTCATCGCCTGGACGAGGTCGGAGACGGGGACGCGGTCGGGTGCCTCCGCGGCCACCTCCGCGAGCGACCACGCGGCGCTCGCGCGGCGCCTGGGGTCGTCGGCGTCGAGCGACACGAAGAGACTCGAGACATCGCGTGTCGAGAGCGTCCTGACCTCCTGGCGCTGCTCGCTCGCCTGCAAATCGCGTACCTGTGGTTCGAACCGCGTCATCTTTCGAGGAGTACCGTTTTCCTATCGAAATGACGATAGGTGATAAGCGTTTTGTGCACGGTAGAATCCTCGTAAGGCGGTGGACGGTAGCGACGACCCCTCGAACCGTCGGCTGCCGTCGTGAAGAACTAGTAGCCGGTCGGACGGAGCCTGGCCGCTGGAACGTGGACATGGTGGCCGCTGAACGTGGACAGGACGTGTTCTCGAGGACTCGCTGCTCCGTGAGAGTGGGACGTACTCGCTGCTATCGTCGCCCCCATCGGTTCAGCCCCCACTGCGCTCTGGTGTATCCGAGGGCGAACAGCACCGTCCCGACCAGCATGAGCGAGCCACCGAGCAGCGGCGTCTTGACGGTCGTGCTGGGGTCGGCGAGGACGACCAGTGCGATACCCGCCACGAGGACGACGACTCCGGCGAGCGTCACGGGGTCGAAGAACACCAATCCGAGGTACTCACGCAGCGAGTACCTCGGGTCGTCCGAGTCGGACACGGTGGATACCTACGCTCTCCCTGCCGGGCGTTCGGTCTCCCCCTCGTGGACGCGGGCTTCGTCGGGTTCCATCTCCTCCGCTTCGAGTCCCGTCTTCGACCGGAGCATCCCGACGTTCCCTCCGTCTTCGATTCGCTCGACGCGGTCGGTCGTCCGGCGGTCCTGCCGAATGCCGTCGTGAACCGGCGCGCCGGTCTCCGCGCCCCACAGCAGGGTCGTCCCGCGCCGGTCGGTGATGCCCAGCGCAGCGAGTTGGCCACCCTCGTCGAGTGCCCTCCCGACGACCTGTCGTGTGTGCTCCCGAGTTTCGAGTGAGTCGTGTTCGACCCACCCCGGTTCCGGGCACGTCTGTTCGTGTTTCTCGCAGGCACTGCCGACGACTCGGCCATCGTGGCCGAACAGCACGAACCGTGCTCCGGTCGTCCCCTTGTCTATCGTGCCGACGTACGTGTCTGTCATTGGTTCCCCCGTTCGGTGCGCCGGTTCTCCCCACCCCCCGCCACACCACGTCACACAGACAACACGAAGAATAATGACGTTTTCCACCAGTTTCACCGGTGGCGTCGAACCGACCGAACGACGACGGAGCACGCTACAGGGATTTCCGCAGACAGGTCGCGCTGGCGGGACAGAGCCCGTCGAACTCCGTCGTCTGCTGGATGGCCGGCGGTGCGTCGGAGCGCTCTATCTCGACGTAGCCACGCCCGGCGAAGAAATCGGCGGCCGTCGTCGTCAGTAGATAGAGGGTTTCGACGCCGTCTGCAGACGCCCGTTCTTCCAGCAGATCACATAGTGCCGTTCCGAATCCGTCGCCGCGTACGGACCGTTCGACGACGACCGACCGCAACAGACCGTCCGTTCCGTAGACTTCGACGCCGCCGATTCCGACGGCGTCAGCCCCGTCGTAGCCGACGTAGAAACAGTCCACCTTCGACCGGACGTCTCGCGACGGTAACTCGTTGCGGTCCAACAGCGTTCGGATGTACGAGCGGTGGCTGTCGTCGGCCCGCCGGAGCGTGAGCGTCGCCCTACTCATATCGACCCGGTACGCGTTCCGAACTAAAGTCCGTTCGTCTGACCGTAATGGACGAACAGTTCGACGGAGACCGGATTAGTTTGCGTCCGCGATTCGGTCGAACTGCGCGTCGGAGAGTTCGATGTCGACGGCACCGACGTTCTCTTCGAGTTGGTCTGTCGTCCGCGCACCGACGATAGGAACGCAGGTGAACTCCCGCTGTTGGACGAGCCATCGAAGCGCGACCTGGGCGGGCGTCGCGTCGAGTTCGTCCGCGACCGACCGAATCTCGTCGAGAACCTGCCAGCCCTCCTCGGACACGTAATACTCGTCGAAGGAGTCGGTGAGGTCGGCGCGCGACCCTTCCGGGGTGTCCCCGTCGCGTTCGTACTTCCCGGTCAGGAAGCCACCCGCTAGCGGCGAGTACGGACAGACGCCGACTCCCTGGTCGGCACACACGTCGAGGTAGTCCTGGACCGTCTCGCCCGCCGCCGCGTGGTACATCGGCTGGGTGACTTCGAACCGCTCGAAGTCGTTCACGTCGCTCTGCCAGAGCGCCTTCGTCAACTGCCACGCAGCCATCGAACTCGCACCGAGGTAGTTCACTTTCCCCTCGCGCACGAGTTCGGTCAGCACGGAGAGCGTCTCCTCGATCGGCGTCGATTCGTCCCAGCGGTGGATGTAGTAGAGGTCGAGGTAGTCGGTTCCGAGGCGGTCCAGGGTACCCCGAATCTGCTTACGGATGTGCTTGCGCGAGAGTCCGCGGCCGTTCGGGTTGTCGTCGTCGAAGGGGAAGTACACCTTCGAGGCGACTACGAAGTCCTCCCGGTCGTGTCCGGCCAGCCAGTCGCCGATCCACTCCTCGCTGGTGCCGTTCGGGTCGCCGTAGACGTTCGCGGTGTCGATGAAGTTGATACCGTGTTCCCACGCCGTATCGAGGAGGTCGTGGGCATCGCCACGGTCCGTTTCGACGGTGCCGTTCGATTCCTTGCCGAACCGCCACGTGCCGAAACAGAGTTCCGAGACTTTCGTGCCGGTAGTGCCGAGATTTCTGTACTCCACGTGCGAAGCCACCGCATCCGAACAGGTAAATCTCCGGAAAGAGGCAGCCCGACGGATAGCGTCTCGCCGGCGAGTCACGAGTCTCTCGATTGGACGACGACGCGAATCACGTCGGCGACCGCCGGATACTGAAACCCATCGCCGACCCTCGCTATCGGCTGAACCGCGGCGTTCTCGTCCGGTCCCGTATTCGGCCCGGTCTGTCGCGGGGCCTGATTCGGCCCGGTGCCGGGCTGTTCGTTCTGCTCGGTGCCGGCGTCCCAGAGGAGCACCTGCGAAGTCACATTACCACCGATGGGATTGCCGTCCCGGAACAGCATGATTCCGACGCCGCCCGGCGCGAAAAAGAGGTCGTTCGACGGGATGAACATCGTGGCGAACGAGAGGCGGTCGCCCGGTCGCGCGTCGAAGTCGAACTGGTACACCTGTCCCGGTTCGAGCGGCTCCGGCTGGTCGCTCCCCCGTGGCTGGTCGAAGACGTCGCTCTGGACGCCTTGCTGATTGTCGAGCGAGCGTTCCAGCCGTGTCGGGTCGCCGTCCTCGGCGAGGCGTTCGAGCCCCTCCGCACCGCCCTGTCTGCCGGACGTGAACAGAGGGTTGCTACCGCGATAGACGGCGTAGGCACCCGGCGAGAGCGGAACCGGCTGGGTCTCCCCATCGGGCGGTTGGAGCGTGTCGTCGGTGGAGACGTTGCGGATTCTCACCGTGAACTCGGTTTCCTGTCCGCCGTCGTCCTGTGCGCCGACTGCACCGCTTCCGACAATACCGCTGAGAGCGGCGGTTCCGCCGAGTGCGGTCGTGCGGAGGACGTCCCGACGAGTGTGCCTCCGTGAGTGGTCGCGGTCGGGGTCGCTACGGTCGTGACGTTCGAATGGTCGTGTCATAGGTTTCCCCTCCTCGAAGAGTACGCAGGAAAGAATAAACGTAGAACATCATTCAGGGTCGTAAGCCGTCGATACGACAGTGAATCGAACGGTATCGAAAAAATGACCTCGGAGGCGTCGGTGATAACCACGATTACGCTCCCGTCGAATCGTCGTCCGGCAATCCGAGGAGGGTTTCGAAGAGGAACTCGCGTGTCTCGAAACGCGGATTTTCACTCCGCGTCCGACCACGTATCGAGCGTCTGTTGTACTAGCGCCTCGCCCACCGCCCGGCCGAGCACGTCGTACCCGGCGCGTTCGGCCCGGTCGTTCGAGGAGGCGATGAGGCGCGAGACGATGAACTCGGGGGTCGATTTTCCGACCGTGTCGAACCGTGGCTGGTAATCGACGAGCAACTCCAAGTCTTCGTTCAGCCCTTCAGCGAAGATTCCGTCCTTTCTGGCCTGTTCGGGGAGCGGATTCAGGTCGTCGGCGAGGTGGGTGACGAACACGCCGAGGGCACCTCTATCGACCGTCAGGCCGACGAGTCCGTGGAGGAGGTTGGCGGCGCTTCCCGGTTCCGTAATCGCCTCGAACTCGTCGACGAGCATGAGGGTGCGCCCGTCGTCGGTGAGCGGCGGGACGATACTCCGGAGCGTCGATTCGAGCACCCCGGCGTTGAAACTGGCGTGACGGCGGTGGAAGACGATGGCGTCCGACATCGACACCTGCGCACGTTCGGCGGGGACGGGAAGTCCCATCTGGGCGAGCAACGCGACCTGACAGAGCGTCTCGAGGAGGGTCGTCTTCCCGCCGCTGTTCGCGCCGGTCAGGACGGTCACCCGGTCGCCTTTCGGCGGTCCAGCAATCTCGTGGTCGCCGAGACCGTAGGTGATGGGCTGGACATCACCGCTCCCGGTCGCCAGAAAGAGGTTCCGCGAGTCTTCGACGGCGAACCCTTGCTCGACGAACTCGGGGCGCGTGAGGTCGAACTCGTCGGCGAAGCGGGCGAGCGACAGCGAGACGGCGAGGTCGCTCACCGCGGAAACGGCGGCGTCGATGGCGTCGCGTGCCTCCTCGATGTCGGTTTCGAGTTTCGCCGCGACCCGCTCTTCGCGCGCTTCGACGGCGGCGCGCTGTTCGGCGACGAGTTCGCGGAGCGACCCGCCGACGAAGTCGGTGGCGTCGGTCGCTTCTCCGACCGTCGCGTCGCGGACGCGCTGGGGTTCGACGTCCGTCTCGCGGGAGACGTACTCGACGTAGCTCTCGCGGAACTCGTCCGGGCCTCGCACGTCGCCGGATTGTACCGATTCGAGCACGTCGAGAGCACCGCTTTCGAGTCGTTCAACCCCCTCCAGCGCGTTCCGGAGTCGGTCGAGTTCGTCGTCCGCCCCCTCGGCGACCGAGTCGCCGTCGAGTTTGCCGAGAGCGCCGACCGCAGCGTCCAGGGCGTCGCCGTCGATGTCCGCGATGGGTGCGAACGCACCGTCGGTCACGCCGGTCGATTGCAGGGCGAGCGCGGTCCGAACCGCGGTGCGCTCGCTTCCGTCGTACTCCTCGTAGGCGGTGAGAACGGACTCGCGCGTCGCGTCGTCCAGTCGGTTCCACGAGTCGACGGCCTCCATCACCGAATCGAGTCGCTCGTCGGCCTCCTCGCGGGACCGAACCGGCGTCATGACGCGAATCCGGTCGCCAGCGTCGGGCGTCACGGCGTGCTTGCTGGCGAGGTCGAGCAGCGATTTGTAGACGGAGCGAGTGTCGCGGGTCGCCAGTACCGCCATTCCCTCACCACTGTTGGCCTGTCGGAGAATGCGGGTCGCTCGTCCGCGCGTCAGACCCGCCTCCGTCAGGGCGCGGACGTTGCTCGTTTCGATGGCTTCGATTGCCCGTTCGACCCCCAGCTCGGATTCGAGCAGGTCGCTCGTCTTCGGCCCGACCCCCCAGTAGTCCTCCAACCTCATACCTGTCGGCTGACGCGCACCACTCTTAACGGTTCCCGTTCGTCCAAAAGATACAGTACGCTACCAGCCGTTAATCGGAGCATGTCTTCGGTCGAAGAAAAGTCGACGCCGACGCGCGTCCTCCACGTCGGAACGCGCGACCGGGTCGAAACCCGAGCGGACGTCGAGCGAGTGACCCACTCGTCGACAGCGCTCGACCGGGCCGAGACGGTAGATTGTATGGTCTGTGAGCACGCACCGCCCAAACGCGACGCACTCGGCCTCCTCGAGGAGATTCGTGGCCGTGACCGGAACCTCCCGGTGCTGGTCGTGACCGACGACGAGAGCGTGATACGCGATGCGCTCGCGGCGGGTGCGACCGACTGCGTTCGGCCCGGTAGTCGTGTGCTACTCGAACACCGAGTCGAGTCGGCTCTCTAACAACAGCGTAAGGAACGGGCACTGTCGAGAACCGAAACCGTTCTCGAACAGCTTCCCGAAGCTCTCCTGACGGTGGACGCGCGTGGTGAGGTTCAGTGTGCCACCGACGGCGTCGAAGCCATCTTCGGATACGACGCCGACGAACTGGTGGGCGAGTCGGTGAGGAAGTTGATACCCGAACGACTCCGACCAAGGTACGACGAGGCGTTCGCACGACTCCTCGAAACCGACGAGGGGGCAGACTGGCAACACGTCGAGACGAGGGGCCGACACCGTGACGGCCACGAGGTGCCAGTCGAAGTGTCGTTTCGAGAAGAAAGCAAGGACGGTGAGCGACTCGTCACCGGAACGATTCGAGATATCTCCGCGCGAAAGACGGCCGAGGTGGAACTCGAAGCGTCGAACGAGCGATACAGGAAACTGATAGCGGCCTGTCCGGAAGCCATCCTGGTCGCCGACGCGGAGACGGGGATGATTCTCGATGCGAACCCGGCGGCAGAAACCCTCCTCAGCAGGTCACACGACGAGATACTCGACATGCACCACTCGGAGATTCACCCCAAGGAGAAACCAAAGACCTGCCGGGAACTCTTCGACAGCCACGTACGACGGGCGGCGACTGGAAGGTCACGGAGAGCGTCACGATACTCCGCGACGACGGCGAGGAGATTCCGGTCGAGGTGAGCGCGACCGTGACACGAATCGGCGGTCACAAGGTCGTATACGCCATCGTGCAGGACGTCTCGAAGCGGAGAGCACGCGAACGGACGCTCGAATCGCTGCGGTCGGCGACGCGCGAACTGATGGCGGCGGAGACGAAAGCCGACATCTGTGAAATCGCGACGACGGTGGCGGGAGACACCCTCGGACTACCGCTCGCCGCCGTCTACCTCACGGCGGACGGACAGACGCTTCGACCCGCCGCCGTCACGGAACGAACGAGAGAGGTCCTCGACGAGATTCCGTCGTTCGAGCGGGGGAACGCACTGGCGTGGTCGGTGTTCGAATCGAGTGAGTGTGCCGTGTTCGACGACGTGAAAAACGAACCGGGCGTGTACAACCCGGAAACGCCTATCGAATACGAGGTGATACTCCCGCTCGGAGAGCACGGCGTCTTCATGGTCGGCTCGCCGACGAAAACCGACCTCAGCGAGTACGTCTACGATTCCGCCAAGACCCTCGCCGCGAACGTAGAGGCGGCACTCGACAGGGCCGAACGCGAGGAGACGCTCGCGACACAGCGAACGGAGCTTACGGAGTTGAACCGTATCAACGCGGTCATTCGCGACGTAGACCGGACGTTGGTACAGGCGACCAGTCGAGAAGAAATCGAAACTTCGGTGCCCGAACGGATGGTGGCAATCGACACGTATCGGTTCGCGTGGGTCGGCGAGTACGACACCACTGCCGGAATCGTTCGACCGGTCGCACAGGCCGGAACGGGAGACAGCTATCTCGAAGCAGTCATCGACCGCGAAGACGACGTTCGAGACCCGGCGACGCGAGCACTGGAGAGCGAAGAACTCGTCGCCGTCGAAGATATCGCCACGGACCCCACGTTCGAGCCGTGGCGAGAGGAGTCGCTGGACAGAGAGTTCCGGTCGTTGGTTGCCATCCCGATTCGCTACGACGAGAGGTGTTACGGCGTCCTCGTCGTCTACGCCGACGAAGCCGGGGCGTTCGACGACCGAGAACGCACGGTCCTCGCCGAACTCGGTGAGACCGTCGGTCTCACCATCGCGGCAATCGAGAACAAGAAAGCGCTCGTCTCCGACTGCGTCACCGAACTGGAGCTACAGGTGGAGTCTGCCGACCACTTTTTCGTACGGATACCACGGCAGACGGACTGTGAGTTCGACCTGCTGGGAACCACTCTGTCGGCCGATGGACGACTCCTCTGTTTCGTGACCGCGACCGGGTCTCCGCCCGACGAGATTCTCGAACTGGCGTCACGAGACGAGACGATATCGGACTGCCAGATCGTCTACGAAACCGACGAGGAATGTCTGCTCCAACTGACCTACGAGGGGAAATCGCTCGTCGAGATGCTGGCCGACCGAGGAGGGTCGGTCAGCCACGGACACGCCGACGAGAACGGGGCGCGAGTGCTCCTCGAACTCCCCCGAAGTACGGACGTGCGGCGAACCGTCGAAGCGATTCGGGAACGATTCCCGAACACCCACTTGGTCGCCCAGCGCGAACGCGACAGACCCGAACCGACGCTCTCGGAGTTTCGGACGACGCTGGACGAGTCGCTCTCCGACCGCCAGTTGTCGGCGCTAAAGACGGCCTATCTCGCCGGATTTTTCGACTGGCTGCGCACCAGTACGGGGGAGGAAGTCTCCGCGTTGCTCGACGTGTCGCCGCCCACCTTCCACCAGCACCTCCGTCGTGCCCAGTCGAAACTCCTCGGTGCCATTTTCGACCGGTGAGGTTTTCAGTCCCCGGTGGGACGCTCTTGCCATGCGTCTCATTCAGGTGCTCGTCCCCGACGAGAGTCGGGACGAGGTGCTCGCTATCCTCGACGACGAGCACATCGACTACGTCCTCACGCGAGAGGAAAGCGGAAGAGACGCCGCCATCGTCCAGTTCCCGCTTCCGACACAGGCAGTCGACGCCGTTCTGGGCCGGCTCCGGGACGTCGGACTGGGAGACGAGTACACCGTCGTCGGGACGCTGGAGACGGCACGAACGCCGAACATCGGGGAGCTAGAGGACAAGTTCGTCAAGGGTGGCAACGAGGACGATAGCATCGCCACCGAAGAGATTCGGACCAAAGCACTCGGGATGAATCCCAGTCCGGTCACTTACTACGCGATGACCCTCCTCTCGGCCATCGTCGCGACGGCGGGGCTCCTCCTCGATTCGCCGGCCATCGTCGTCGGGTCGATGGTCATCGCACCGCAGGTCGGTTCCGCGATGACGACCAGCGTCGGACTCGTGTTGAACGACCGCGACATGATACGTGAGGGGCTGCGCTCGCAGGTCCTCGGTCTCGGCGTCGCTATCGTCGGAGCGACGATATTCGGCTGGGCGCTCAAGTCGGTGCAGTTCATCCCGCCCGCCCTCAACGTGGCGACGGTAACCCAGATAAGCCAGCGCATCTCGCCCGGATTCCTCTCGTTCGCCGTCGGTCTCAGCGCGGGGGCGGCGGGAGCACTCGGACTGGCGACCGCACTGCCCGTCTCACTCGTCGGCGTCATGATTGCGGCGGCGCTCATCCCCGCCGCTGCGGCGGTCGGCGTCGGGTTGGCGTGGGGACCGCCAGTCGTCGCGCTCGGTGCGTTCGTCCTGTTGGTCGTGAACGCCGTGTCCATCAACGCCGCCGGCGGGGGCGTCCTCTGGGCACTCGGCTACCGACCTGCGGACGGGACAACGCTCCGAAAAGCCGCACCGACACTCGTCGCGGTCACCATCTTGCTCGTCTCGTTCGCGGGGGCGGGAGTACTGATGAGCCAACAGATGCGGACCGAGAACGCGGTCAACGAGGAAGTGCAGAAAGTACTCCAGCAAGAGCAGTACAAATCGCTCGAACTCGTCAGGGTACAGGTTGAGTTTGACGACATGGGACTCGTCGACGACTCCCAGCAGGTGACGGTCGTCGTGAGTCGACCGGTGGACGAACGTTATCCACAGTTGTCACAGGAACTCGCCGACCGGATTTCGAGCCGACTCGATGGCCGAACGATAGTCCAGGTGGAGTTCACTGAGCGTCAGCAGTCGGTGGCGAAAACGTGAATCCGTACTCGTTCGTGATTCGATAGGCCGCCGTCCCCCAGATGTAATCCTCGCCGGGCCACCACGTCCGTGCATTGTTGAACCCACCGACGAGAACGCCGCTGTCTGAGTCCTCGGGGGCTGGCCGATAACTCACGCTCCCGCTGTCCCCGTCGGTGAAGTCGGTCTGTGACCCCCACTTCAGTTGGCCGCGCTTGCACACCTTCCCGTAGGCGCAGGTCAGACCGTCGATAGCCTGAATCTGCCCCGACGTGTGACCCGTGTTGACCGCGACTTTCTCCAACTTCGCACCACGCGCCTTGAGCGCCGCGAGGCCGTCCCGCGTGAACTGTCCGACGACGGACGAGGGCGACGCACCTCGAATCTCGCTCGTCGGCCGAAAGCCGTCGACCGGGTCGATGCGGACGAAGTCGTCCAGTTGGTAGCCTCGTCGCACTTCGCCGATTTTCCGTGGGCCACTGGGTCCGAAGACGAAGAACGGTTCACCACGGAACCGCTGGTCGTCGCCTCCGTACACGTGATTTGACGTGCTGAAGAACGGCCGTTCGTCGTCGTACAGCGCTGGAGCGAGCGTTCCGGCCGCGTCTCGATTCGCGCACTTGACGCTCCCCGGTACGGTTTTTCCCCGCACGGTGTCGGTCGAAGGGAGACCGGGTCGCGACCTGGACGACCCGACGCGGTTTACTTCGATTGCCACGTCGCCGACGGTCGCCGGAACCGCGCCACCCGCCTCGTCGTCGGTCACGTCCACCGAGATGGCGGCGTTTCGACCGCCGAACTCACCCGGCACGACGGCACTCCCAACGACGCCACGCCGCGAGAGAACGTCGAGTTGCCCGTGGGCGTCGAACGCGGCCCGGAGGTCGGCGAACCAGTCCGCCGGGACGGTCGTCGTCCGCGGTTCGACTCCCTCCGGCCCCCGGACGTGGCCGTAGACGAGCGGCACCTCGTCGCGGGCCGCCGCCGATACGTCCTCGGGCGTGAGCAGGGAGGCCATCGAACCGAAGCCAGCCTTCGCGAGCGTCGAGACGAACCGCCGTCGTCCCATCGTTCCGAGTCGTTTGTCAGCTATCGAGCGTACCGCTGGTCGCCTCCCGCAGTCGTCGTGTTCCCCCATCGTGTCGTTTCCCCATTCCCGGCGGGTGTACGGTGGGGGACTACTTGAAGTTCGACCGTCAGGTTCGACGAGTGGAAGGAAAATTTATCGAGTCGACGGTCGCGTGAAGTGTCTCGTCGTCGACGCCGGTTTTAGGCCCGCCGAAAAATGAGAAGGTTTACGTGCCTTTAGGCGAGCCTAAAACGTGAGCATGGTAGCAGACGAGTCGAAACGCGTTACCCGGCGACGATTCATCGCAAGCAGCGGTGTCGCCGGTGTGGCACTGCTCGCCGGGTGCACCGGCGAAAGTGACGACGGTTCGAAGAAGACAGACGGAACGAGTGATGGCGAAACGACGTCGCAGTCGGGAAGCTACTCCGTGACGATGGCCCCCGTCGGTGAGGTCGAATTCGAGTCGGTTCCGAAGCAGTGGGTGGTGTACGAAGCTGGATACGCCGACATGGGTGTCGCGCTCGGAATGGCTGATGGCCTGAAAGCGGTCGGTCTCCCGAGTCGGTACCACACGCAGTTCTACGACGAGCTGTCGGGTGTTTCGGTGGATAAGTCCTCGCTGACCACCCTCTACAGCGAAGGTGTCGACCGAGAGGTGTTCTACCAGCTCGACGCCGACGTGCACCTCATCGACCCGAACTGGCTGGTCAACAACTCCTCGTTCGGACTGAAACGGTCGGACGTCGACCAGATCAGTTCGCAGGTCGCCCCCTTCGTCGGGAACACCATCTTCCGCCGGACGGATTCGTGGCACGACTACCAGTACTACTCGATGTACGAAGCGTTTGGCGCGATTGCGAAGGTGTTCCAGCAAGAAAAGCGATTCCAGCGGTTCAAATCGTTCCACGACGAGTACATCTCCGGCCTCCAGTCGAAGCTGCCGTCGAAAAACGACCGTCCGAGCGCCATGCTCCTCTGGCAAGAGAAAAACGAACCCACGGAGTTCTACCCCTATCGCCTGAGCGACCAGGGGACGAACAAAAAGCAGTGGCACGACCTCGGGGTGACAGACGCCCTTTCCGGAACCGATATCGAGGGGCTCAGCACGTCCAAGCGCGGCACGGTCGATTACGAGACGTTGCTGGAGGTCGACCCCGAGGTCATCCTCTTGCGCGGCCACGAAACGAAGAGCAGGAAGCGGTTCGAGAACACGGTCGTCGCCTTCATGAAAGAACACAGCGTGGCGAGCAAGCTACAGGCCGTGAAGAACGACCGCGTCCTTCGGGGCGGTCCCATCTATCAGGGACCGATAATCAACCTCTTTACGACCGAGCGCGCCGCGACGTCCCTCTATCCGGACACCTTCAGCGGAAAGCTGTTCGACCGCGAGAAGGTCGCCAGCATCGTCACCGAATAGCATCGTCCGCAGAACGACCGACGCGAGTACGGTAGGCATCCAACTCGCGTCCCGTCCCATATCCCAACACCCACGATTCCGGTGGGTTTTTTCGAAATCGTCGCCACATCCGTGCCGGAAACCAAAGGCCTTATCCAGAGTTAGGTCAACCTAAAAGACGAAATTGCAATTCGCCGCCGAAGCAGTCGTAGACGATAGCAGCGGATTCGGACGAGTCGACGGCAACGATCAGATATGACGGAGGATTTGGAGACCGGAATTTGGGAAACGTTCGACGGGTCGCTTTCGGCGCTCGTTCTCGCCAGCGTCGGCATCGTCGTGCTGGGCGCGTTAGTACAGGTGCGCTTCGGCGCGTTTTCGATGACGTTAGAGGAGGCGTGGGGGGCCGTGTTCGACCCGACGATTCTCACCAACCCAGAGGTGCTTGCGGCGCTCTTGCTCGGCGACGAGATTCCGGTGGAGTTGAGCACGGAGACGAGCGTCGTGTGGAGTCTCCGCCTTCCCCGCGTCCTGGTCGGCATCCTCGTCGGGGCGAATCTCGCCGTCTCGGGTGCCATCTTTCAGGCCGTGACCCGAAACGAACTGGCGAGTCCGTACATCCTCGGCGTCAGTCACGGGGCGGGACTCGCAGTATTGCTCACGCTCGTCGTCTTCAGCGGCCTGTCCGTCTTTCTGCCGGCGTTCGCGGCGCTGGGCGGCGTCGTCGCCTTCCTCGTCGTCTACGTCATCGCGTGGAAAGGTGGGACCAGTCCGGTTCGCCTCGTGTTGGCTGGCGTCATCGTCGGCACCATCGCCCACTCCCTCCAGACCGCTCTGTTCTTTTTCGCACAGGACGTGGGCGTGGTCCAGAACGCCATCGCGTGGACGACCGGGTCGCTCACCGGCACCGGGTGGAAACAGGTGCGAGTCGCGCTGGTTCCGACCCTCTTCGTCGTACCGACCGCCGTACTGGCCGCGCGACAGTTGAACGTCCTCCTGCTCGGCGAGCGGACGGCCCGGTCGCTGGGGATGTCGGTGGAACGAATCCGATTCGCGCTCTCCGCGCTCGCCATCGTGGCGGCCAGTACCGCCATCGCGGTGGCCGGAATCGTCGGATTCGTCGGTCTCATCGTCCCGCACGTCGTTCGCAACGTCGTCGGGAGCGACTATCGAAAGCTCGTCGTCGGCTGTCTGTTCGCCGGGCCAGCACTGGTCGTCGGTGCGGATGTCGGCGCGCGACTCGCGCTCAACCCGGTACAGATACCGGTCGGAATCGTCACGGGGCTGGTCGGTGGGCCGTACTTCCTCTATCTCATGCGCAGACGAAAGCAGGTGGGTGAGATTTGATGAGGGGTGACGAAACCGAACTCTCCGACCGCCCCCGAACGGTCGACGCCAGCGACCACTCTCACACAGCCGACGCCAGCGAACTGCTCGGTGAGAACCTCGCGGTCGGCTATCCCGACACCGACGAACCGGTCGTCGAGTGTGAGTCCATCGTCGTCCCGGCAGGCGAGGTCACCGCACTCGTCGGGCCGAACGGGAGCGGCAAAAGCACGCTCCTCAAGGCCCTCTCCCGCGAACTCGAACCGGAATCGGGCGTGGTGCGACTCGACGGCGAGGACGTGCACTCGCTCGGGACGAAACCGCTGGCGCGGAAACTCGGCCTGCTCTCACAGGAAAACGAGTCGCCATCGACGCTGACCGTCGAAGAACTCGCCTACCACGGACGCTACCCGCATCGAGGCTTCTTCGAGTCGAAGACCAAGGCCGACCACCAGGCGGTCGCCCGTGCACTCGAACGGGCGGGCGTGGCCCACCTCAGGGACGAACCGATGGGCAGTCTCAGCGGCGGGCAGCGACAGCTCGCCTGGGTCGCCATGGTGCTCGCACAGGAGACGGACGTCCTGTTGCTGGACGAACCGACCACGTACCTCGACCTGCGCCACCAACTGCGCGTTCTGGAAGTCGTCAGCACGCTCGCGCGCGAGGAGGGGTTGACCATCGGCATCGTCCTCCACGACATCTCGCAGGCGGCCCGCTACGCCGACAACCTCGTGGCGCTCCACGACGGCGAACCCTACGACTGGGGACCGCCCAGCGAAGTCGTGACCGAAGAGCTGCTGGCCGACGTGTTCGGCGTCGAGGCAACCGTAGGGATGGGACCGGAGGGACCGGTCGTCACGCCGCGGCGTCCACTGTGAACCGGGTAAGGTCTGAAATCGGAATCAGGTGAGTTCGAGGGTCTTCGAGCTGAGTTTGGAGATTGGGCTGACCGGTCTGCCGTCGCGGTGGCGGTGCGGGGTGGGTATGAAAGGGGCCGCTCACTCGCGTGTACGTGGTCGTCTCGGCGACCCCTCTCGGGAAGGCGAGCGCGAGCGAGCCGCCCCGAGATGTCGGCGAACGGTCACGCGAACGAATGTGAGTGTGACCACGGCAGTCGCATGCCCGCGCAACGCAGTGAGCAGGAACGTCTGCCGGTGACCGCGAGCGGGCGGGGGCTTTCGAAGACTGCTTCTCAGCAATCGTGTCGGAATCAAAACGACGTAGGGGGCTTTCGAGACCACCGTCACTGCAGTAACCCGTGCGTCTCGAAGGCAACGCCAGAAACGTTCGAGGGCTGTGACCACCATTCCAGAACCATGGATAGAAAATCACCTCGATCGCTCGTATACAGTACGTTCTCGTACAGTTCAGTACAAACCATCGCCAGTACATATTAGTACAAAGTAGTACGTCCGCTGCTGGCCGAATCCGCTCATAGAAACCGAATTCACGAGCTAGGAACGTACCAGTACGATTTCGATTCTTAGAGCGCGTGCCACGTTCGGGGCGAGTCGTTCAGTCGCTCACAGCCGTCGTCGGTGACGACCACTAGGTCCTCGATGCGAACGCCGAACTCGCCGGGGACGTAGACGCCGGGTTCGACGCTGAACACCATGCCGGGTTCGAGTTCGCGGTCGTTGCCGGCGACGATGTAGGGGCCTTCGTGGACGTCGAGGCCGACACCGTGGCCGGTCCGGTGGATGAACTGGTCGCCGTAGCCGTAGGATTCGACGACCTCGCGGGTAGCGCGGTCGACCGATTCGGCAGTGACACCGGGTTCGACCGCCTCGACGCCCACCTGTTGGGCTTCGCGGACGGCGCGATGAACCCTGTCGAACTCCTCCGGGGGCGTGCCTGCGAAGACGACGGTGCGCGTCTGGTCGCCGGGGTAGCCGTCGACGAACGCGCCAAAATCGAGGACGACGGGGTCACCGGAGCCTATCTCTCGGTCTCCGTGGCCGTGGTGTGGTTTCGCCCCGTTCGGGCCTGAACCGACGATGGTGTCGAAGGCGAGTTCCTCGCCGCCCGCGTCGGCGAGGCGGGTCTCTATCTCCCGCGCCAGTTCGCGTTCGGTCATGCCGATGGCGTCCTCGCCAAGTTCTCGAATCTCGACGCAGACCTCGTCCGCGAGTTCGCCCGCGCGTCGGAGCGTCTCGACCTCGGATTCGTCTTTCTGCATCCGGAGCGGTTCCAGCACCTCGCTGGCGAGGCCGAAGGTCGCCTCGGCAAGCGCACTTCGGAGGTCCTGGGTGAACAGCGCCCACATCGTATCGTCCACGAGGAGGTGTCCACCGGGCAAATCGAGGTCGTCGGCGACGGCGGCGACGAGGTCGAGGGGGTCGTCGCCATCGCTCCACGTGCGCACGTCCGTGACCCACGACGCCTCGGCTATCTGTTCGCCGTACATGTCCGGGACGACGAAGACGGGGTCGCCGGACACCGGGACGAACAAGAAGAGGTGGCGCTCACCGGGGTGTTCTCGAAAGCCAGAGAGGTAATAGAGGTTGCTGCTCGGGAACAGGACGACCGCGTCCGCCTCGACCGCACGGAGTCGCTGTTGGCAGCACCGCGTTCGTTCGGCGAAGGGAGTGGGCATTACCGACGAAATCGAGTGGCGCCGATAAAAACCTCACTCTCGCGACCGGATGTGCGCGACGCTCGTGTCTCCGGTGACCGGGTCGATGTGGACGTTGAGCGTCTCGCCGTCGCCGTTCGCGCGGACTATCCACGTGTTGGCGGCGCGATAGGGTTCTTCGGTCACAGACACGTCGTCGTACCCCTCTCCGGCGAGTGCTTGTTTCGCGACGGTGGTCGCCTGTTCTACCGATTCGATGGTACGTTCGCCCGAGGCCCGGACGAGCAGGACGGGGATGGTGGCTTTGCGAACGACGCGCTCGGCGACGCTCCCCAGAAGCATCCGACCGACGCCCGACCGTCCGCTGGTCGCCATCACGACGAGGTCGATGTCGTGGTCGCCGACGTAATCGAGGATGCCGTCGGATGGGCGTCCCTCCAGCACCGTACCGACGGCGTCGAGTCCGTGTTCTGACGCGAGTTCGACGACGTCGTCGGTGGCACGTTCGCCCTCGGCTTCGCGTTCGCTGCGGTTCTCGCCCAGGTCGTCGCCGACGACGTGGAGAGCGTGAACCGTCGCGTCGTACTGTTTGGCGATGTCGATGGCGTGGGTGGCCGCGCCACGAGTCGCGCTACTACCGTCCGTGGGAACCAAAATCCGTTCGTACATCGAGTGGCGGTACGATTCGGTTCCGTAAAAACCCCGCCGGGATTCGCCCGAGGAGTCCCGACTGATTTACCTACGACGAACGTAGTGGACACCCATGGGTGGGGACTCGGGATTGCCCGGACAGCGGTCGCGGTTGGCGTGGTGGGTCGTCGGGAGCGTCCTGGGTATCGCGATGGTGTTCGTCCTCTATTCGTTCCTCGGGACGCTCGTCCTCGGCCTGTTCATGTACTACGCCACGCGGCCGGTGTACGACCGAATTGTCCGCCGACTCGGATACCGCGGACTGGCGGCGGCCGTCGCGCTGTCGGCGGTCGCACTCCCCATCGTCGTGCTGGTCGCCACGGCTGTCGCCGTCAGCGCGTCGGAGGTGGCCGCCGTCGCGGGAGAATCGCTGGCGGAGTACGAAGGCGTCTTTCGCCCGTATCTCGAGCTCTCGACGACGGTGTCGCCGGAGCAGATTCTCGAATTCGTCCGCGAGAATCGAGCCGAGTTCACTCGCCTCGGCGGCACGGAACTGCTCGGCGACGTCGTGAACGTCGTCAGCGCGTTCGGAACCGCGCTCTTGCAGTTGTTCGTCGCGCTGGCGCTCGCCTTTTACCTCCTGCGAGACGACGAGCGACTCGTCCGGTGGTTCGTCCGCGACATCGGCGGCGAACGGAGTACGGTCTACGCCTACACGGCGGCGGTCGACCGAAGCCTCCAGACGGTGTACTTCGGGAGCATCCTGAGCGCCTTCGTCGTCGCGCTCGCCGCCGCCGTGGTGTTCAATCTCGCTGACGCCGTCGCCCCGCCCGGACAGTCCATCCCGCTCCCGACGTTGCTCGGACTGCTCGCGGGCATTGCGAGTCTCGTCCCGGTTCTCGGGACGAGACTCGTCTCCATCCCAGTCGCGGCGTACCTTGTCGTCCGCGCGCTCGGCCAAGGAGTCGTCGCCCTCTGGTTCCCGCTGGTCTTCGTCGTCGTCTTCGTCGTTGTCGTGGACGTGGTGATCGACGTCCTCGTCCGGCCGTACACCTCCGGCGGCGAACTCCACGTCGGCCTGTTGCTGTTGACGTACATCTTCGGGTCGCTCCTGTTCGGCTGGTACGGTCTGTTTCTCGGACCGCTGTTGCTCGTCTTGCTCGTACAGTTCAACCGCGTCGTCCTCCCGGAACTGGTTCGGGGCGAGTCGATTCCGGCGCGCGTCGCGAGGAAAGAGGGGGTCGCTGACGCCCAGACGGAAGGACGAGGTGACGGTGGAGAGACGGCAGCGGGTGAACGTACCGAACCGTCAGAAACCGACGGCGCAGCGGAAACTGACGACGTATCGGAAACCGACGACGGCGAAGCGCCACCGAGCGACGGGACCGTCTCGGAAAGCGAAGACGCAGAATCGACGGCAAACGATAGAGGTGAGGGTGGAGACGAGAGAACCGAAAGCAACGACGAGAGCTGATAGACGGCGTTTCTCAGTACTGTTCGCGCTCCAACTCTTCCAGATGGCGCTGGATTCGGTCGAACTTCGAGACGTCCACGAAGGCGTACTCCGCCCCACCGAAGAACGAATCGGGGATTTCGGTGTCGGTGAGGTGTAAGTCCGGGTCCGAGTCGACGTGGTTCACCTTCTCGAACGGAATGACGCGCGCCAGTGGAGGGTCATCGTTAAGACAGACGACTGCGTGTTCCTGTACGAGCACGGCGTCGTACTCCTGTGCCTCGTATTCGTCCACTGCAAAGACGGTCGGCATAGGTGATTCGACGGGAAGCACGATAATAAAAATGGACGTGACCGAACTCGACCGACGACTGCGCGAGAAATTCGACTCGTCGGATGGTGCCCGACGGGTGGTCGTCCGGCAAGCCAGCGACCTGGCCGATTCCGGTCAGTTTCGCGAACACGCAGGCGTCGAGCTTTCTGCAGCGGCCGTCGTCCGGAACCTGCAGGACGCACCGGAGGACCTCCTGCTCCCCGAGAAGTGGAACTGGTGGATGGGGGCACTCGAAATCGCCTACGGCGGGTACACGGAGTTCCAGGTCGTTCGCTGGAAACACGACGGGCAGGAGCGGTGACACGACGGACGAGAGGGGGCGAGTCAGGCGGAGAGCTGTCCGGTCACCATCAGGTACGCGAGGAAAAACTGGATGGCGTTGAACGCACCGTGAATCAACACCGGAACGAGGAGGTTGCGGGTGTACTCGTAGGCCGCACCGAGGATGGGCGAGAGGACGAACAGGATGGAGAGGTAGACGAGTTTGCCCGCCCCCTGTAACGAGAAGACGTGGACGAACGCGAAGATGAGACTCGCGAGCGCGATGGCGGGCCACCGACCGAACGACTCTCGGAGGCGTTCCTGAACGACGCCCCGATAGAGCAGTTCCTCGCCCGGACCGATGAGCAGGAACGAGAGTGGAATCAAGAGCAAGAACACCCGCGGGTCCTGTTCGCCGAG
This sequence comes from Haladaptatus ordinarius, assembly GCF_054177595.1. Taxonomy (NCBI): domain Archaea; kingdom Methanobacteriati; phylum Methanobacteriota; class Halobacteria; order Halobacteriales; family Haladaptataceae; genus Haladaptatus; species Haladaptatus ordinarius. The sequence continues at coordinate 57,956 of NZ_JBPEHH010000009.1, forward strand.
GGTCGTGAGTTCGCTCTGTGCGGACTGGATTCCGAACGTGGCGAGGACGAGCGACACCGCGATGAGACCGCCGTAGAAGACGACGAATCCGCCGACGGTCCAGCCGAGGTCCGAGAGCGTCGGAAGCCGAACGTCGATGTACTCGAAGCCACGACCGGTGTACCGGAGGTACGCCAGCGCGAACAGGCCGAAGGCGACGCCTTGCCCCATCACCACCGAGACGGCGACGAGAAGCGAAGGCTGCTCCAAGACTGGGATGCCCACCGCGACGAGAGCGAAGGCGGCGAGCAGGACGAGCACCGCGGCGAACGCGTATCCCCCGAGGCCGAGGCTGATAGCGGCGAACACCGCGCGAGACCGCCGGTTCCAGAGTGCCGTCATGCGGTGGCCTCCCGGGACTCGGTCTGACGGTACCACGCGACGGTGCGACTAATACCCTCGTCGTAATCTACCCGCGGTTCGAAACCGACCGCATCCCGAAGCGCCTCACCGTCCATCCGGACGTCGTGAGAGAAGACGTGGAGGACTTCGCGCGCCAGTTCGGCACGCTCGCTGAACAACGCCGCGGTTCGGAGAAGCCACGGTGGGACGCCCCGGACACGACCATCGGTTCCCACCTCGTCGTACACCGAGCGGACGAACGCACGAACCGTAATCGGGTCGGTCCCGACCGTAAACCGCCGGTTACCCGACGATTCGGTGGGGTCGGGAGGCGACGAAGCGACCCGACCGGCGGATGGGTCGGCGACCGCGAGCAGCGCTCGTGCAGCGTCCTCGACGAACACGAACTCGTGGGGAACGTCGACCGGTGCCGGAAAGCGGACGTTTCGGCCGTCGATTGGGTGTGCGAACAGCGGGCGTACGAGGTCGTTCGTCACGCCCGGGCCGTAGAAATCCGGAAGGTGGACGACGGTGGTCGGAAACGGCGCACGAACGAGGGTATCGTCGGTCTCGGCCTTGATCTTCGCCACGCGAGAGGGCGGGTCGAAGGGCGTCTCGGGCGTGACGGGGTCGTCGGGGGTTCCGAAGACCCACGTGTTACCGGGGTAAACGACGTGTGTGTCGGAATCGTCGAGAGCGGCAGCGAGCAGGCGGGCCGATTCGAGGGTGTGATAGTAATCCGTGAGCGGAAAGCCGATGCAGTGAAAGACCACGTCCACGTCTCGAATCGCTCGGCGCACGGTGAGCGGGACGAGCACGTTTCCCCGAACGATTTCGACCTGCGCGTTCGGGAATCGGTCACGAAAGCGTCGTTTGCTCCGGACGAAGACGCGGAGACGGTCGTCCGAGTTCGATTCGAGCAGGCGTTCGACGACGGCACTTCCCAACGCGCCAGTCGCCCCAGTGACGAGATAGCGTCCCCCCATTCGATTTCGGTATCAGGTACGACCTGCGTGATAGTGATTGTTGTGTAGTTTTATTGTCACGATGTGGAAAGAGAGGAAGACAGAGAGGCGTTCGCACCAGGTCGGAGTCGGTCCGAGTTACGTACTACCGGCGTTGCAGGCCGTGAGCGCGTCACGAGGAATCACCGGCTCGATTCTGACTCCGACTGCATCCGACTCGCGAGCGCTGAAAGTGCCGCCGAACCGCCGGACCGAATGGGCGTGCCGTGACCCATACAGAGCACCTCGACCGACGATACGGACTCGGCGACGCGGCGGATACTCCGCCGAATCTCGCGCCTGTCGTAGGAGTCCCACCACCGGGCGGGGACAGAACGCCGTGGCGCTCCCAGACGAGGTCGCCGAGGAGACCGACGCCGAGTTCGTCGTGGACGTAGACCGTGTGTCCCGGATTGTGACCGGGGGTGTGGAAGGCCGTGAACCCGCCGACCTGCGCGCCGTCTTCCAGTGGGAACACGTCGAGATGGGCGGGAATCGTGACGAGTTCGCGCGCGAGGCGGTGGAACGCACCCTTGTGGTGTAACAGGGGTGGGTCGTAGACGCCGGAGAGGAGGTTGGCGTCGCGTTCACCGACGAAAACCGGCGCGTCGAGGTCGGGGAGGTTTCGCAGGCCGCCGACGTGGTCTACGTCGTAGTGTGTGACCAGCACCCGGTCTACGTCCGTCGGCGAGAAGCCAGCGTCCCGAAGTTCGCGACGCACACCGAACCAGGGCAGGCCCGCGTCGACGAGGGTCACTTCGCCGTCGTCTACGAGAAATGCGTTCGCACCGACGACCGGGAATCCGAGTTCGAGCAACCAGACTCCCGCCGCGAGTTCCTGTGCCATGCGCGTGCTACGTCGGCGAGTGGGTTAAGACTGGGAGTCGAATCGGCGGAGAAAAACGACCGTCGCGGGTGACGAGGAACCGACGGCAAAAACGGGTGCGGAAATCGAGAGGCGAAACGCCTTCACACCACGCCCCCAACGCCAAGTATGCGCCTTGAAGCGGTCGGAGCAGGGGTGTTGGTTCAACTCCTCGCGGTGCTCGTCGGTGCGACTATCCCGCTCCCACGGCGTATCAGAGTTACCGCCGCCGTCGCGCTCCTGACGGTCGGACTGGCCGGCGGGTACGTCGCCGGGTGGTTCGCGGGCGGTACCTGGCGCGACGGAGTCGCCCACGGCCTCCTCGCGGGAATGGGCGGGGGAGTCGTACTCGCCCTCGTCCTTCACTACACGATGACCACACCGGGAAGCGAAGTCGGAGCGCTGTGGGGGCTGAACTATCTGATCGCGACGAGCGGAATTCCGACCCAACTGGCCGCGGAGTTCGACGCCGAACTCGGTGTCGTCATCCCCGCGCTGGCGGGCCTGTTGCTCGCGCTAGAAGGCGCACTGGCGGGCGGTGCGGCAGGTACCGTAGGTGTCGAACCGCCACCGACCTGAGAGAGGATTGTATTTCGACCGAGGTGCACGAACCAGGCCACCAGAGTCACTCGAGCGCGACCGACACCGCCTCGCGCGGGTCGTCCGTTCCTCGCGCGTACCCAACTCCACCCTCGCGAATCACGTCGAACGCACGAATCGAGACGACCAACCGACCGGCCGGGACCGTCGCCCGAAGAACCGGTCCACGACTGGCGACGGTGACGTACGGCGGTGCTGGAACTGGCGTGGCCGGCATCGAAAACCCGGCGGCGGCCACCGCCCCCGAGAGGAGGTCCGGAAAACGCTCCAACAGGTCGGTTTCGCGGAGTTTCCGTGACAGCGGTTCGACGACCGCCGCGTTGTCGGTCACCCCGTCGTCGGCCCACGTCTCGGAGACCTCGTCCGCACAGCGCAGGACGGCGGTGACCGTCTCCTCGTGGGCGTCGAGCACGTACTCGCGCACAGCGATTTCCGCCTCGGTCGTGGCCGCCGAATCGGTCGCCTCCGCGTCGTTCGTCTCCGAATCTGGCATCCGTCTCGAGGAGCGCGGGCGGTGTACAAAACCGTGTCGAACGACAGTCACACCGAGAGGAAAACTTATGTCTGAAATCGACGAAATAACCCCCTGAGATGAAACGAATCCTCTCCCGCGTCGGAATCGGTGCCGCGCGTGTCGATACCGTCCTCCCGAAGACCACCCTGACGGCCGGCGAATCGGTCGAGGTCGAGGTCCACGTCGAAGGGGGGGGTCGTCCGAACAGGACGTCGACGCGATATATTTCCCCCTCCTGACCCGATACGAGACTGACGACCGCACCCGAACGGGCGTCGTCGACAAGTTCCGGGTCGCCGACCCGTTCACCATCGGCCTGGACGAAGAGAAGACGTTTCCAGTCACCGTCGACGTCCCCCTCGATACCCCCATCACGGCCGGGCGGACGAACGTCTGGCTCGAAACCGGACTCGACGTCGAGTGGGCAGTCGACCCCGACGACGAAGACCCGGTACAGATAGACCCCGGTCCGCGACTCGCCACCTTCCTCTCCGCACTCGATTCGCTCGGATTCACGCTCCGAACCGCCAACTGTGAGAAGGCTCCGGCGGTCTGTTCTCTAGCCAGCGGTTCGTCCAGGAACTGGAGTTCGTCCCCCGGTCCGGCCCGTTCTCCGGCGCACTGGACGAACTCGAAATCGTCCCCACCGAATCCAGTGGAACGCTCGACGTCAAACTGGAAATCGACCAAAGAGGCGGACTACTCTCGGAGATGGCCGACGTCGACGAACGCTGGGCACAGCTTTCGTTCACGGACGAGAACGCCAGCGAGATGGAGTCGAAACTCCGTACCGAAATCGAACGGCACGCCTGAGAACCGCGCCCGCCGGTTCGACTGCTCGCTCGCTTATTTCGGACACGACGGGGGTACGACGTAAGTACGACGAGTTCGTACCTCGGAGCGTGACCGAAAAAGTGGAGAAGCCACTCCGCGTCGCGGACGGAGACGAACTCGCTCGCATCGTCGAGGACCGCGACCTCGTGCTGGTCGATTGCTACACGAAGAACTGTCCGAAGTGCCAGGCGATAGAGCCCGTCGTCGGAATCGTCGCACGAGTGACCGACGCGACGGTCGTGATGGTCAACCCCGGCGACGACCTCTCGCTCGTAGAAGAGTACGACATCCGGAGCGTCCCGACCCTCCTGTTGTTCGAAGACGGAGAGCTTGTCAGACGGATGGCCGAGGGGTTTCAGGGGACCGAACGGGTCGTCGAGTTCGTAGAGAACCGAGGGACGTAACGACCTCGCAGGAATCACCATCCGAGATGAGCACACGACCCGGATGTGCGTGGAGAGGGAGACGAAATCGGCGTGTTACGGACGGGTGTCAACGACTCACACGGAGCAAAAAGCCTATAATTGCCACCCACAATGTTTAAGTACAGATGATAGTTGAAACGATTCCGCTGTTCGGGCCGGTTCCCGGCGGGATGGAACTCGCGGTGATTCTGCTCATCGCGGTGCTCCTGTTCGGGGCGAACAAGATTCCCAAACTCGCGCGCTCGACGGGCGAGGCGATGGGTGAGTTCAAGAAAGGGCGACAGGAAGTCGAGAATGAACTCAACGAGATGAAAGAGTCCGGTTCCTCGTCCAGCGAGACGGAGAGCGACTCGGTGGTCGAACCCGACGCGGAAGTTTAAGCGAGTTTCTGAGGTCGGGGGTTACCGGCCCGACGTTTGTTTTTCTCATCACTACACAGCGACTGATTCGTGACGTTTCGATTCGGCTTCGAGCGGCCAGGCGACGTTCTCTCAGCGCCGGTGCGGTCTCACCTCGAACGGCGGAGACTGCCGCTGTCTTGGTGATTCCGGAGAGTGGCCCGACGGTGACCGACCACAACGGAAAAGTCCCTCTCCCCCAAACGGAAGACTATGGCCGACGACACGACAGACGCGGAAGGTGACGATTCGGAGCACGAAGAGACGACCGGGGGGACAGGGTCGGGTTTCAAAACGGTCGCACTGATGGGTCTTTCGTTCGCCGCTGGCTACCTCGTCGGGAGGAGTCAGGGGAGCAAACCGAATCTCCGCGAGGAACTGGACGCGATGGAGCGTGCCGACGAGGGGCCGATGGAGATAGAGATTCGAGATACCGGAGAGCACCACGAAACCGAATCGAATGCAGAAAACGAAGAGACCGAATCGGACGAAAGCGCTTCTGGCGAGGACGAAAGCGCCTAACTCAGTAGCCGGCGGCACTGCCGTCTTTTCGCGGTTCGGTCGCACCCGAGAGAACGCCGTCGTCGTATCTCGCCAGTTGTGCACCGCCGAAGAGCGACGGTGGCAGTACGCGCACGTCGTGGCCTTTTCGAGCGAGTTTTGTCGAGCGATTGCCGTCCATCCGGCCCTCGACGGCGAGAGTGCCGTCTTCCCGGTATCGCCAGCGCGGTTCGTCGAGCGCGGCCTGCAGCGGCATATCGTAATCCACGAGGTTCGAGACCACCTGTACGTGACCCTGTGGTTGCATGTAGCCACCCATCACGCCGAACGCTGCCCAATCGTCGGTGTCGAACCGCGCGAGCCCGGGTATCAGCGTGTGGAACGGACGCTTGCCAGGTTCGAGGTGGTTCGGGTGCTCGGGGTCGAGCGAGAACGACGCACCACGGTTCTGTAACGCGATTCCCGTGTCACCAGCGACCAGGCCCGACCCGAATCCTGCGAAGCGCGAGTTGATGTACGAGACGACGTTGCCCTCGCTGTCGGCGACACAGAGCAAGACGGTGTCCGCGTCCTCCGCGTTCGCGTCTGGGACGCCGAAGCTCACGTCGTGGTTCGCTCGTTCGCCGACACCCGTCGCCCGCTTTCGTGCCCAGGCGTCGGACGCGAGCGGTGGAACGTCCTCGAACTCCGGGTCGGTGATGTAGCGATGCCCGTCGTGGAAGGCGAGTTTCATCGCCTCGGCGAAGTAGTGGACGCGTTCCGCCGAGTCGAGTGGGTGTTTGTTCGCACCGATTTCCTCGGCGATGTTGAGCGCCTCCAGGGCGATGAGGCCCTGGTTGTTCGGCGGGAGTTCGAAAATCTCCGCACCACCGTACGTCGTCGAGACCGGGTCGATGAACTCGGGTTCGAAGTCGGCAAGGTCGTCTACCGTCATGAATCCCCCGTGTGACTGGACTTCCGTCGCAATCTGTTCGGCGATAGCACCCTCGTAGACGACGTCTGCCCCCTCCGCTGCGATCGTCCGGAGACTCTCCCCGAGACGGGGAAGCGTCATCCGCTCGCCAGCATCGGGTGCGCGACCGTCTTTCAGGAACGCCGCTCGGGCGTGTTCGGACGTGAAGAGGTCCTCCGCACCCGTCCAGTGAGATGCGATGACCTCCGAAACGGGGTAGCCATCCGTCGCGTACTCGATAGCTGGCTGGAGGACGTCGCCGAGGGACAGGTGACCCAACTGCTGGACCGTGGCTTCCCAGCCCCGAGCAGTACCGGGGACGGTCACGGCGTGGGGGCCGAGGAACGGCATTCCGAGGTCGTCTGCATCCTGCGTTTCGTCGACTGCGTAGCCTCGATTCTCCGGGTACCAGTCCGAAGGGTCGTCACGGGCGGTGATAGACGAACGAACGTTCTCGATGGTCGCCTCGCTCGGCGCACCGCCGCAACTCCGCATCGCACCGACCTCGCCGTCCGCCGTGCGGTAGAGCGCGAAGACGTCACCGCCGAGGCCGGTGCTCGTCGGTTCGACGACGTTGAGCGCGGCGGCGGTGGCGACTGCAGCGTCGAATGCGTTTCCACCCCGTTCGAGTATCGAGACACCCGTTTGCGACGCGAGCGGTTGACTGGTGGCGACGATACCGTTGGGTGCGTAGACGGTCGAACGGCGTGATGTAAATCGGTCGAGGTCGGGGGTTGGCATACTCTGACATACTCGGAAGCCGTCCTAAAATACCCACCAAATAGTTCCGGTGTGGGGCTTATCGGAAGACGAACGAATGGGAAACGTATGACGTTCTCCATCTGCGTCCGAGAAGAATCGGACGAGGGAACGACCTTCGGAGTGGCAGTCGCCACCGACGCTCCGGCGGTCGGCGCACTCGCACCCTGCGTGACCCACGACGGCGCAATCAGTACGCAGAGCTTCGTCAACGTTCGTCTCGGAAGGCGCGGTGTCGCACTCCTTCCCGACCTCGCCGTCGACGACGCGCTCGAAGGCCTGCTCGCGCAGGACGACCACAGCGACCTCCGGCAGGTGCACGGACTCGACAGACGAGGAAACGCCTACGCCTTCTCCGGCGGCGACTGTGACGACTGGTTCGGCCACCAGGTTCACGAAGAGCAGGGCATTACGGTCGCAGGGAACATGCTCGTCGGCGAGGAGACCCTGGACGCACTCGTCGAGACGTTCGCCGAGAGCGAGGGTGACATCATCTCCCGACTCGTCGAGACGCTCGCCGCAGGAAAGGCGGCGGGTGGTGACAAACGCGGCCACACGTCGGCCGTCGTGCGGGTGAAAGCACCGAAGACGACCGCCTACCACGACCTCCGGGTCGACGCACACGACGAGCCGATAGCAGAACTCCGGCGCGTCTACGAGACGGCGAAAGAAGCGAGTAGCGGGTTCAGCGAAGAGTCGAAAGAACGAATCTTCGACTAATCCGAACCGGTCGGTTCGACCCGGTGACACGCGGCGACGTGTCCGTCCGCCGCGACCACTTCTGGAGGCGACTCCCGTTCACAGGGAGAGGGGAACGCCTCCGAGACGATTCGTTCTGCCTCGTCGCGGTTCTCACCAGCGAGCGCGCTGGCTGCTTCGTGGACGGCATCGTTCGCCTCCGGTGGAAGGTCGCTCGGATTTCGCGGGAGCAACTGTTCGACCAGATACGACGCGACGGTCGCGTCGTCGGTTCCGCGACCCTCGGCTCGAAGCCGATTCCGTGCAGCGTCAGGGTCGAGTTCGCCCGACAACACGCGGTTGCGGAACGTGAAGGCCGCCCGGAATCCGTCTTCGGTACCGACCCAGTCGTCGGGGGGGATCACGACCGGACACCGCGTGTGGAATCGACAGCCAGACGGCGGATTCATTGGCGACGGCACCGTCCCACGGAGGATGATGCGGTCGTCCCTGTCACCCGGGTCGATGCGCGGAACCGCCGAGAGGAGCGATTTCGTGTACGGATGCTGCGGGTCGTCGAACAGTCGCTCGACCGGAGCCGTCTCAACTATCTGACCGAGGTACATCACGGCGACGCGGTCGGCGACGTGGCGCACGACGCTCAGATTGTGCGCAATGAACACCAGCGAGAGCCCGAACTCCTCCTGTAGCTCTCCGAGCAGATTCAGTATCTGTGCCTGGACGGAGACGTCGAGCGCCGAGACGGGTTCGTCCGCGATGACGAGTTCCGGTTCCAGCGCGAGTGCGCGGGCGATGCCGACGCGCTGTTGCTGTCCCCCCGAGAACTGGTGTGGGTAGCGTTCGACGTGGGACGGTTTCAGCCCGACGCGTTTCAGCAGGTCTTTCGCCCGCTCCACCCGTTCTTCGTCGTCGGTTCCGATGCCGTGAACCTCCATCGGTGCGGTGACGATATCTCCGACCGGCTGGCGTGGATTCAGCGACGCCAACGGGTCCTGGAATATCATCTGCAAGTTCCGCCGGTAGGGACGCATCTCCTTCGCGGACAGCCCGGTGATGTCCTCTCCGCGATAGCGTACCGACCCCGCCGTCGCGTCGTGCAGGTTGAGGATGGTCCGCCCGAGCGTACTCTTCCCGCACCCCGACTCGCCGACGATAGCGAGCGTCTCGCCCTCTCTGACCGTGATATCGACGCCATCGACGGCGCGGACGCTGGCCGTGTCGCCGACGAGCCAGTCTATGACACCGCCCGACTGGTCGAAGTGTTTCTTCAGCCCTCGCACGTCCAACAACGGTTTTTCGTCGGCACGTTCGTCGGTTCTCGTCGTCTGCATGCTCATAACCGTTCTTCCTCCGGGCCGCGTCGAAGACACGCCGCGACGTGGCCCTCTCTCGAATCGCCGCTACTCGACTGGCTGTGCTGTGTCGCCCGTCCCACGGGACGGAAGTCGGGGTGGACCTCGTAACACTCCCTCTTGGCTTCCGGACACCGGGGTGCGAAATGGCAAGCGTATGGTATTTCGATGAGGTCCGGGACGTTCCCTTCGATGGGCCGGAGTTCGTTCGTCGGCGCGTCGAGACGCGGCGTGCTGGCGATGAGCCCCTGCGTGTAGGGATGCTGTGGATTCCGGAAGAGTTCGTCCGCGTCGGCGCGCTCTACTATCTCCCCCGCGTACATTACGTTCACGCGGTCACAGACCTCCGCGACGACCGCGAGGTCGTGGGTGATGAGCAGGATGGACGTATCGAAGGCGTCTTTCAGCTCACGGAGTTCGTCCAGAATCTGTGCCTGGATGGTCACGTCCAGCGCCGTCGTCGGTTCGTCCGCGATGAGCAGGTCCGGCTCCGCGGCGAGTGCCATGGCTATCATCGCACGCTGGCGCATCCCGCCGGAGAACTCGTGAGGGTAGTCCGACGCCCGACTCTCGGGTTCCGGAATCTCGACGTTCTCCAGCATCTCGATGGCTTTGCGCCACGCCTCGCCGTTTTTCGCGGCACCGAGTATCTTGCGCTTTATCTCGGCGGGAAGGCTCACCGACTCACCGACCGGTTGGTGGAGTCGAACCATCTCGGCTATCTGCTCGCCGACGGTCAGCGTCGGATTCAGACTGTTCATCGGGTCCTGGAACACCATCGAGATGGTGCCGCCCCGAATCTCGCGCCGTCGCTCCTCCGGCAGGTCCAGTAGCGACTCGCCGTGGAGTCGGATGTCGCCCGCCGCTATCTCACCGGGTTCTTCGACGATACCCATGATGCTCTCGGCGAGGACGCTCTTTCCCGACCCCGATTCGCCGACGAGACCGACGATTTCGCCGGATTCTATCCGCATGTCGACTTCGTTCACCGCGTCGACCGTTCCTCGCTGGGTGGGGAATCGAGTGTGGAGGCCGTCGACTTCGAGGACGGTCATCGGCTCTCTACCTCCCCTTCGCTCACGTCGAAGATGTCCCGGAGACCGTCACCGAGCATGTTGAACGCGAGCACGGTCACCATGATGGCCAGCCCCGGCATGACGCTTATCCACCACGCCTCGCCGATGAACTGGCGACCGTCCGACAACAGGAGTCCCCACGTCGGGGTCGTCGGCTTGACGCCCAGGCCGAGGAAAGACAGCCCCGCCTCTGCGAGTATCGCTAACGGAATCATCAGCGTCGCCTGCACGATGAGCGGGGCGACGGCGTTCGGCAGTATCTCGCGGGTCATGATGCGCCGGTCGGTCATCCCGATGGCACGGGCGGCCATGACGTACTCCTCCTCGCGGAGCGACAGCACCTCACCCCTGACGAGCCTGGCGAAGTCGTCGATGTAGGCGATACCGATGGCGATGACGACGTTCGTGACGCCCAGTCCACCGGAGATGGCGATGATGCCGACGCCGAGGATGAGTTCGGGGAACGCCCACTGGAAGTCGACGTACCGCATCAGCACGCTATCGACCCAACCGCCGTAGAACCCGGCGAGCAGGCCGATGGACGTCCCGAGCGAGAAGGCGACGGCGACCGTCGCCAGCGCGACGAGCAGTGAGACCCGCGCCCCGTAGATTATCCGTGAGAGGAGGTCGTGCCCGAACGAATCCGTTCCGAGTGGATGCCAGATGCGCTCGGTGCCGGGGTCCTGGTCGTAGTTGCCCTCCGAGTAGCTGTTCGGCCCTTTCATGAAGTCGAACGTCGCGTCCGGGTCGTGGGGTGCGACGTACGGCGCGAACACCGCCGTGAGGACGAACAGGACGACCACGACGGCCCCGAACAGCGCCATCCGGTCGTGCAATATGCCCTCAACGAGTCGCTGTCGGGTGGATTTGTGCTCTTCGTAGCGTTCTTCTTCCTGATATTCGGGCGGAACGTCGGCCGGACCCGGTTCGGCGGGTGTGTTCGGGCCGACGCCCGGTTCGCTGTGTTCCGTCATTGTTCACCTCCGTACCCGATTCGCGGGTCGATGACGGTGTACACGAGGTCGACCGCGAGATTCGTGAACACCATCACCGCGGCGACGAGGAGGATGACCGCCTGCGTCACCGGGTAGTTGCGGTCTAACATCGAGTCGACCAGCAGTCGACCGAGGCCCTGGATGCCGAAGACGAGTTCGACCGTGACGCTGCCGACCAGCACCAGTGCGAGCTGGATTCCCGCGACGGTGATGACCGGGATGAGCGCGTTCTGGAGCGCGTGTTTGTAGAGCATCACGCGATTGCTGACGCCTTTGGCACGAGCGGTCCGCATGTACGGCTCGTTCAACACCTCCAGCAACGACGAGCGCATCATCCGCATCACGACGGCGGCGTACGGGAGTCCAACCGCGATACCGGGAAGCAAGATGCTCTCCAGCCATGGGCGAATCCCCTGGCTCGGGGGCGTGTAGCCGAACACGGGAAGCAGGTTCAGCCAGACGCCGAACACGAGTGCGAGCAGGATACCGACGAAGAACGCCGGCATCGAGACGCCGAGGAATGCGGAGATAGTCGCCACGTAGTCGACGCTCTCGCCCTTGCGCGTCGCGCTGACGATACCTGCCGGAACGGCGATGCCGAGACCGACGATGATGGCGAGCACGCCGATGGAGAGGGTCTTCGGTGCGGCCTGTCCGACGAGCGTCGAGACCGACTGGCCCGTGCTCAGACTCTCGCCGAAGTTGAGCGTGAGCATATCCACCATCCAGTCGACGTACTGGACGTACAGCGGTTCGTTCAGGCCGAGCTTCTCGCGGAGTGCGGCCACCGCCTTCGGCGTCGCCTCCTGGCCCAGCATGGTTCGAACCGGCCCGCCCGGAATCAGGCGAAGCCCGAAGAACACCGTGGTCGCCACCAGCCACATGACGAACGCGGCGTGTGCGACGCGCTTTGCCACGTACCGGCGCATCTATCCTTCGACCCACGTACTGTGGAAGTTACGCATGAACGGGATGTGGGTGAATCCCTTCACGTTCGACCGTTTCGCGGCGATGTCGTTCTGGTGCATCAGGTAGGCGTGGGGCACCTGTTTGATGAGGTGGTCTTCTAACTGCTGGAGTACCTTCTTGCGCTCGTTTCGGTCGAGTGCTTTGCGCTGTTCCGCCAGCAGTTCGTGCGCCGTGTCGTCCTCGAAGTTGATCCAGTTCCACACGCCGCCGTCGTCGGGCTTGCGATAGAAGTTCCACAGCGACTGGTCCGGGTCGGGGTCACCGACGCTACCGCTGATGGTGGTGTCGTAGTTGCCTTTCTCGTAGCGTTCCCAGTACGTCGAACTCGTCACCTGTTCGATGCTGACGTCGAATCCTGCCTCGTTCAACTGCTGGCGCATCGCTTTCGCGCCGCGAAGGCTGCTACTCGTCGCCAGGATGTGGAAGGATGCGCCCTCGGCACCCGCCTCCTTGATGAGTTGCTTGCCCTGTTCGGGGTCGTACCCCTGGTCTTTCGGCTTGTCATCGCGCCACACCCAGTTGGTCGCCTTGTTTATCGGACCCGTGTCGGGAAGCGCGTTGCCGAAGTACGCCGCATCGACGAACGCCTGATTGTCGATGGATTTGGCGATTCCCATGCGAGCTTTCTTCGAATCGAACGGCTTTCTGCGCTCGTTCATGGCGAGGCCGTACCAGTTGATACCCGGCGCATCTAGCTTCTCGACGCTGTTCGCCGACTCTATCTTCTTCACGTTCTGGAGCGGAACGAGGTTGGCGAAGTCGATGTCACCGCTCCGGAGCGCGTTCACGATGGTCGCCGGTTCAGGAATTGGCTTGATGTCGATGCCATCGAGGTACGGGAGAGCGTTCCCTTCGCTGTCTTTCTCGAAGTAGTCGTCGAACGCTTCGAGGGTGACGCCGGAACCGACCTCGTGTTGTTTCACCTGGAACGGCCCGGTGCCGACCGGCATCACCTTGTACTTTTTCGCGCCCTTCTTCTCGATGGCCTCTTTGTTGACGATGGTCGCCGCACGGCCGGGGCCGCGCGTGAGGTAGACGAGCGCCGGGGCCATCGGTTCCTTGAAGTTGAGTTCGACGGTGTAGTCGTCTTTGACGACGACGCCACCATCGTCGACCGCCTTGAGCGACTCCAGTTTCGAAGCAGCCGGTGCCTCCTCGGATATCGTCCGGTTGATGGTGAATTTCACGTCCTCGGCGGTGAACTCCGTCCCGTTGTGGAATTTCACGCCTTTCCGCAGGTCGAACGTGAACTTCTTGCCGCCGTTACTGACCTGCCAATCTTTCGCGAGGTCACCCCGAATCGTGAGGTCTTTTTTCAGTGTGACCAGTCCGTTGAAGACGTTCGCGGCCACCTGGAAGTACTGACCGACGCTGATGAACGGGGGGTCGAGAACGTCGATGCTCCCGGTGAACCACCCGGCTTTCAGTCGGCCGCCACGCTGATTGGACGATGGAACTTCAGTGGTTCCACCGTCACCGTCGGTCGTGCCACCGCCGCCGGCACCGTCACCGCCGCTATCGGTACAACCGGCCAATCCAGTGATTCCTGCTGCACCGAGCAGTTTCAACGTCGTCCGCCGGTCGACTACTGGGCCGCTGAGGTCTGCATCCGAGATTCTGTCACCAGTTCCCATGGTACATATTCACAGCGATACGGCCACTTTGCTATACCACCGGATATATTCGGATTAACTAATCGCCGGGCGAGATGTCTCTAGAATCGTATCTCTCTATGAACAGAACCATAATATATACAGCACGAAAGCTTCAACCCGCTCGGTTCCCTCAATCGAAGTAATGCGAGAAGTGACGCTCCGGGTCCGACACCACGGCGAACCCGAGAGCGACATCAGTGCCGAATACCCCGCGATAACGCTTCGTTCCGTCTCCTCGATGACGGGAAGCGCCGCCGAACGAAAGCGCATCATCGAGATTACGGGACCGGAACGGTCCGTAGCGGGGTTCCTCGACGACTTCGCGGCAGCCGACGCGGTTCTCGGTGTCGACCCGCTGACCCCACTCGACGTCGGTCGGGTGCTGGTCGCCATCACCTACGACAGCTATCGGTGGGATAGCATCTCACAGCGGTTGACCGATATGGGCGTCCACTACCGAACCGGGACCACCATCACGGCCGGGTGGGAACGCTGGACCCTATATCTCGACGACGACGAGAATCTGAACGAAATCGTCGATTCGCTCGAACGTGCGGGCAACGAGACCGACCTGGTCAGAAACGTGAAACTCGGTGAGGTGACCGAACGGGAGCAACTGGAGTTCTCACGCGTTCTCTACGAACTCACCGACCGCCAGCGCGAGGTGCTTGGGACGGCCATCGAACTGGGCTACTACCGGCCGAAAAAAGAGACCAGCATCGAGGACATCGCCGACGCCGTCGGTATCGCCTCGACGACGGCGTGGGAACATCTCGCCCGCGCGGAAGCAAAGGTGATGGACGAGGTCGGAAAACATTTCATCTCAACCGGCACTCGTTCCGCGGACCGATAGCAGTATCCCGAGCAGGGACGCGACCGTCGCGAATCCCGCGAGAACTGCGAACAGGGCGCTCGGGGAGAAGTAATCGAGGACGACCCCCGCGATGGCCGCCCCCAGCGCGCCGACGCCGAACACCCCGAGGTAGGTGTACCCGTACGAGAGACCGCGCGTACCCGGCGGCGTGTACTCGGCGACCGTCGCCTGGTAGAGGGGCTGGACGACGAACAGCGCGAACCCGAGGACGAAACTGACGGCGAGCAGGGGGGCGATTCCGGCGTTCGCGGCGGGGATGAACGCGAGCGCGATGACCGCCAAGACGCCGAACGCGACTGCGATAGCACGGGCGTTTTCTACCCTGTCGGTCAGTTTCCCGCCGACGAACTGTCCGGCCATCCCGACGGTGAGGAGTCCGGCGTAGAGATACCGGGCCGGTTTCAGCGACTCGCCCGCGATTTCGACGGGGTCGAACAGCGCCAATCCACCGAGCAGGTCGGGGAGGAAGGTCAGAACGCCGCGATAGAACAGTCCCGACATCATGACGATGCCGAAGACTGCGACGAACCAGCCCGCGAAGAGCGTCCGCGAGTCGGCCAGAAACTCCGAGACGGAGGAGACGCCGCCGTCCGCACGTGCTTCCTGACCGTCGACTGCTGCCGCTTCGTCGATGTCGGTCCGGAACGCCAGTATCGCTGCCACGAGAGCGGGGACGGCGAGGATGGCGACGACGGTTCGCCAGTCGAATGCGAGGAGCAAGAGCGTCGTCGCCAGCGGGCCGAAGGCGATACCGAAGTTGCCCGCCATCCCGTGATAGGCGAACGCGCTCCCGCGCTCGCTGACGCCCTTGCTGAGGAGCGCGAGGCCAGATGGGTGGTAGACGCTCGCCGCCGCACCCCACAGGACGAGCGCCAGCGCGACGAACGGGAGGGTCGGCGCGACCGAGAGGACGAGAAACGACCCGCTCATGCCGAGAAGACAGGCGACGATGAGGCGGCGTGAGCCGTAGGCGTCCGAGAGGATGCCACCGGGTAGCGCGCCGAGGCCGAACAGTGCGTAGCCGACGGAGACGACGATACCGAGCGTCGCCGTCGAGGTATCGAACTCCGTCAGCCAGACGGTGAGGAAGATGGGAAAGGAGAGTTCGTAAGTGTGAACCATCGCGTGCGCGAGCATGGCGAGCGAGACGATGGTTCGGTCGTTGCGGTTCACGGTGGGTGATGGTTCGGTATCGGTTATAAAGGGTCGGCCGTATCGAATCGGGGGTGCTGTTCGGACAGAGTTCGACAATCGACAGAACAAAGAGCGCAGCGCGGGTCGATTGGGTTAGCATGACAGGCGTCGACGACACCGACGGAGGTACCACGAACACGAGCGAGGCGTTGGTTTCGGTTCTGGAATCGCTGGGGGTGGAGTACGTGTTCGGCTATCCCGGCGGCCGTGTCATCGAGTTGCTGGACGACCTTCCGGAGTCGGACGTGGACGTCGTTCGACCGCGCGACGAGCGCGAGGGAAGCGTCATGGCGGAGATGTACGGGCGTCTCCACGGGAAACCGGCTGTCCTCGCCGGACAGGGTCCGTGGATCGGAAGTCTCGGCGTCATCGGACAGATGGAGGCCCGCCTCGCCTCCTCACCGATGGTCGTCCTGACGGAGGCGAGCGAACGCGGCGACTACTCGACGCTCGCTCCCTATCAGCAGTCTCGGGGGGATTACGGCGGCCTCTCGTTGCCCAAAATCTTGGACGGCGTGACGAAAGAACACTGGTTCCCGCGGACGCCGACCGAGACCCTTCGGAGCGTCCAACTGGCGTTCAAACACGCGACGGCAGGGCGCTCGGGACCGACCGCGGTCATCCTCGACGGCGGAGCCATCACCGACGACGTGCCGGAGGACCCGACGCCACCGGTCTGGGACAGCGAGGCGCAGGTGCGAAACTGGGAGTCGAAACCGACCGACAGAGACGTGGCGGCGGCGAAAGACGCACTCGAATCGGCCGACAGACCCGTCGTCGTCGCCGGAAACGGCGTTCACTCGGCGGGGGCGTACGACGAACTCCGAGAGGTCGCAGAAGCCTACGACGCGGTGGTCACGACCTCCTACCTCGGTAAATCGACGATTCCGGAGACCCACGACCTCGCGGCGGGTGTCATCGGTTCGTTCGGTCACGAGGGCGCGAACCAGGTAGTCAGCGAGGCCGACACCCTCCTCGTCGTCGGCTGTCGGATGAATCCGATGGACACTAACTGGCAAGCGCCGTCGTTCATCCGGCCGGAGGAACAGACCATCGTCCACGCCGACATCGACACCCGGAACGCGGGGTGGGTGTACCCCGCCGACGTGGGACTCATCGGCGACGCGAAAGAGAGTCTTCGAGCGCTGGCCGACGCCGGAAACGCCGACAACGACTGGGCGAGCGGACGCGCCGAGAAAGCGCGAGAGTCGTTTTTCACCGAGAAGTGCGAGAGCGACGCCGCACCCATCAAACCACAGCGTGCGGTGAAAGAAATCGAGGCGATGGTGGACGAGAACACCATCGTCACGGCGGACTCGGGCAACAACCGTTTCTGGCTGTTGAACTACCTCCAGACCCCGGCCATCCGCACCTACTTCGGCAGTGGCGGCGTCGGGGGGATGGGCTGGTCTGCCCCGGCCGCGGTCAGTGCCGCCATTTCGACCGACGCCGACGTCATCGGCGTCGCGGGCGACGGCGGGTTCACCATGACGATGACGAGCGTCGAGGTCGCCGTCGAGTACGGCGTCGCACCGACGTTCGTCGTCCTGAACGACACCAGCCTCGGCATGGTACGCCAGATGCAGGAGGAAGATGGCGACATCGCGGGCGTCGAATTCCACGACACCGACTTCGTGAAAGTCGCCGAAGGTTTCGGAGCCGATGGGAGGCGAGTGACGACGCCGGGCGGGCTTGCCGACGCGCTCCGGGAAGGAAAAGCGAGCGACCTACCGTTCGTCGTCGACGCCCGAATCGACCGCGACGAGGATATGGCGGAACAGTTGCAGTCGTCGTTCTACGCGGAAGTCGGCGGACTGCACGAATAGACGAGTGGGTGCCTCGTCCGAACCGCTCACCGTCGGGGGGGACACCGAATACGAGCGTCGAGACACCGAGACGGACCCGTCAAACGTTATCCGTGTCCGCTCCGAGCCAGACGTATGACCGACGAGAAACGACTCGACGAGAACCGCTCCCACTGGGACGAACTCGCCGAACTCCATCCGGACACCGACTACTACGACGTCGAGGGGTTCCGTGACGGGGAGACGACGCTCGACTGGCTCGAACGCGAAGGCGTCGGAGACGTGAGTGGGCAGTCACTGTTGCACCTCCAGTGTCACTTCGGACTGGATACGCTGTCCTGGCTGCGCGAGGGGGCGAGCGAGGTCGTCGGGGTCGACTTCTCGGCGACCGCCATCGAGACCGCTCGCGATCTCGCCGAAGAGGTCGGCGAGTCCGACCGCGCGACGTTCGTCGAATCGGACCTGTACGCTCTCGACGACATTCTCGACGGGGAGTTCGACGTCGTTTTTACCTCGTACGGCGTGGTTAACTGGCTGCCGGATGTCGAGGCGTGGGCGGACGTGGTCGCCCAGTCCGTGAAACCGGGAGGGCGCTTTTTCATCGCCGAACTCCACCCGATAAGCCACGTCTTCATGGACCTGCACGTCGACGAGGACGGCACCGTGCGGTCGGACTGGCCGTACTTCTCCGACGAACCGCTGACCTTCGACGAGGACGGGACGTACGCCGATTTCGATGCGAACGTCGAACACACTGTCACCCACGAGTGGTCCCACTCGCTCGGAGAAATCGTCACGGCGCTCGTCGACGCCGGATTGACCGTCGACGAACTCCGCGAGCATCCGTTCGCTTCCTTCGAGCAGTTCCCCGACCTGATGGAAGAGCGCGCCGATGGACACTGGGAGATTCCCGACGAGGACTACCCGCTGACCTTCTCCGTGAGAGCACACAAGCCGACGTGAGCGCAGTCCTCTTTGATTTCGAAGATACCGTTCTGTTCGAGCCGTCGACTCACTCGTCTTCTATCGGTTCGTAGACGTGCTCTCGCGTCGGGAACGCACCGGTCTCGACTTCGGTAACGAACTCGGAGATGGAGTCACGAACGATTCCGTCGAGGTCTGCATACTGCTTGGAGAGTTTGTATCCCGACGCCCCGAATCCGAGCAGGTCGTTGACGACGAGCACCTGTCCGTCGGTGTAGCGACCGGCACCGATGCCGATGGTCGGCACGTCCACCGCGTCAGTGACGCGCTTTGCGACGGGTTCGGTGACGCCTTCGAGCACGAGCGAGAAGATTCCGGCGTCCACGAGTCGTCGGGCAGTGTCCACGAATTCGCCTGCGAAATCGGAATCCGGCCCCTCCCGACCCTGGATGACCGGGCCGCCGAGTTCGTTCATCCGTTGGGGGGTCAATCCGAGGTGTCCCTGAACCGGGATTCCGAGTTCGGTACAGCGTTCGACGATTTCGACGGGCGTCTCCCCTCCCGGTGCGGTCTCTAGCTTCACGGCATCGGCTCCTGCTTCTTGCAGGAATCGACCCGCCGACCGAACCGAGCGGGAGACGTCGGGGCCGTAGGACATGAACGGCATGTCGCCGATGACCAGCGCACGATCCGTTCCCCGGACGACGGCTTCCGTGTTCGTGAGTGCGCCGTCCAGCGTGACCGGGAGCGTGTCGTCGTAGCCCATGTGATTGTGTCCGGCACTGTCGCCGACGAGTATCATATCGACGCCGCCAGCCTCGACGCGCCGAGCGATCGGTGCATCGTACGCCGTGAGCATCGTCAACCGTTCGTCGTTCCGGTACTTTCGGTCGATGTCGCTGAGCGTGACTGCGGACATATCACGTCGTGAGTGCGACTCGATGTTAGGTGTTTTTCGAAGCGGATTTCGATTAGAAATCCAACACGAACGGGAACACCTTTACTTCTCGACAGTCGCCGTGTTGACGATGGAATCGTCCGGAACGACCTCCGGTATCGAACCGGCCGAGGCGTTCGCGTTGCTGAGCAGTGACATCAGACTGGACGTCCTCCGGGCGATATTCGAAACGTCGGACGGCGACGACGTTCGATTTACGACCATTCAGGAGTACGTCGGAGTCCGAGATACCGGCCACGTCAACTACCATCTGAACCAACTTCGGCCACACTTCGTCGAACGCACCGACGACGGATACCGACTGCGACGGCTCGGATACGACGCCCTCAGAGTCCTCCACACCGGTTCGCTCACGGCGGAAGGCTCCCTCTTAGCGCACGAACTCCCGACACCCTGCGTTCGCTGTGGTGGCACGCTCGAACTTCGGTATCGGAACGGTTTCGCGATGGTGTGTTGTCCCGAGTACACTGGTTCGTTCGATACGTCTTCCCGTCCGCCGCGCTCGACGGACGAACGAAATCGGAAGTCGCGACGGTACTCGACCACCGATGTCGGACGATTCGACGAGTCGGCAACGCCGGCGTCTGTCCGATGTGCAGTGGGAAGATGGGTCGTCGTCTCGTCTCCGACGACGAGTTCGGCCACGCCGTCAATCTGGAGTACACCTGTGAACGGTGTCTGTGTCGGTTCAACTCGACCCTCGGCGCGGCGTTCGTCTCACACCCTGCCGTCGTCGGCTTCTGTTTTCGGCACGGCGTGAACCTACGCGAGAAGCGACTCTGGGAACTCGACTTCGCGTTAGACCCCGACGCGGTCGGCATCCTCGAACGAGGAGCGAGCCGAGTCGTGCTGGAGATAGAACTGGAAGACGACGTACTCGAACTCGAAGTGGACGAGAACGGCGATGCGAGAGACGTGAGTGATTTCTCGTCGACTACCTCGTAGTAGCGGGCCCGTCGGTTAGCGGACGTCGTCGAGGACGTTATCGCCAGTGACGGGTCACTCCGTCTCCACCCCACCGGACGCCGGAGAACTCGCATCGCGCCGGTACAGGACGAACACCGTGACCAGCACCGCCACGACGGAGATTCCGGCGATGAGGGTGAACGCGGTCTGCAACCCGGCCCGCGAGATGAGCGCGCCGAACAGTGGGGGAGCGAGTGCGCTCCCGGTCATGGTGCCGACGGTGATGAGCGCGAAGTTGCGACCGAGGTCGCCCCGCGTCGAGAGGCGGTCGGCAAGTTTCGACCGGGCAGGGCCGGCGAGTGACCGGATGCCACCGACGACGAGCAGACTGCCGACCGCGACCGCCGCCGGAATCGCGAGCGTGGCGAGCAGGCCGACGAACAGGACGACGACGGTGTAGCTCCCAACGATGAGCGGCCCAGGCGAGAAGCGATCCGAGAGGTCGCCGCCGACGAGCACCATCACCGCGCCGACCACGAACATCGCCGAGAGGGTCAGGTTCGCGGCGTCGAGTGCGAGGCCATACCCATCTCGAAGGAAGACGACGGTGTAGGACGTGAGTCCCCAGCTCGCGGTCGATGCCACCAGCGCGAGGACGGCGAGCGCGAGGATAGACGGGGAAGCGAGGATGGCTCGAAGTTCGCGACGGGTGCGCTCGCCGAACGGTATCGATTCGCCGGAGTGACTCTCTGCTGGGCCGGGGGCAGTCAGGTCCGTCCCGACGTATCGCTGGAACGCTGCGACCGTAACGGTCGCGTAAACGGCACCGAAGAGGCCGATACCCGCGACGGCGTGTCGCCACGTCACGCCGGGAAGCGAGAGGGTCGCCGCGAAGAAGACGGGGGGAGCGGCGAAGCCGAGACTCCCGAGGAACCCCCTCACGCTGAACGCCCTGGCGCGAAGGTGTTCGGGAGTCGCGTCTGCGAGCAATGGGAAGTGAGTCGGGTGGTGACCGGCGATGCCGATTCCGAGCAGCGCCTGACCGAGGAGGAGGACTTCGAACGTCGGCGCGAACGCGACGAGAAACACGCTTCCCGTGCTGAGTGCGAGCGAGAGGCCGAGCGCGATGCGGCGGTCGTAGTTGTCCGAGAGGTAGCCGAACGGAAGCTGGAAGAGGGCGTTCGTGAACCCCTGGACGCCCATGGCGATGCCGAGCATGGCGAGGGAGGCGTCGAACTCGGTCGCGAGGATTTCGAGGATGGGTGGAAAGAGGACGAGATACGTGTGGTTGACGAACTCCGCACCGCCGATGAGGCCGACGACGAGCGCGGTTTCCCGCGAGATACTGGGGATGGAGAGTGACGGTCGCTTCACAGATGGTTCCCTTCGAACTGGTTCGACCGGAAAGATGAATCATGTGTTCGCGGAAATCCGTGCGGCGGAGGAGGTCACTCGACTGTCCTCGACGGGAAAGCGGCTAACGAAGGGAAGAAAACCTTTTCCCGTCACTCCGAGACTCCAAACGCATGGCGCAAAGCGAGACGGTGCTCGTCACAGGTGGGACAGGCTTCATCGGGTCGTACACGGCAAAAGACCTCGTCGAACAGGGACACGACGTGGTCGCCTACGACCTCTCGACCGACACGCGCATCCTGGAGAAACTCGGGGTCGCCGACGAAGTGGAGGTACGACGGGGCGACATCACCGACCCGACGGACGTGTTCCGGGCGGTCCGCGAGACGGGTGCGACGCGAATCGTCCACCTCGCGGCCCTGCTCACGACCACGGCACGCGAGAACCCCCGACTCGCCATCGACGTGAACGTACAGGGGACGAACAACGTCTTCGAGGCGGCACGCACGCTCTCCGACCAGGTCGAGCGCGTGGCGTGGGCGTCCAGCGCGGCGGTGTTCGCCCCGCCCGCGAACTACGACGACGGGTGGGTCACCGAAGACGACCTCGTCTACCCCGACACGCTCTACGGCGCGACGAAGGAGTTCAACGAACACCAGGCAAAGGTGTACTTCGAAGACCACGACGTCAGCCACGTCGCCCTGCGACCGACCGTCGCTTACGGACCGTACCGCGAGACGGGCGGATCTGCGTTCCTCGCCAACATCGTCGAAAAGCCCGCGCTCGGTGACGCGTTCAGCGTGGAGTACGGCGACCAGGTCATCGACTGGCAACACGTCGAGGACATCGCACAGGCGTTCCGCCTCGCAGCCTTCGTCTCCGACGACGAACTCAGCCAGCGCGTCTACAACGTCCGTGGCACGGTGGCGACGATTCGAGAGGCGGCCGAGACGGTCGAGAAAATTATGCCCGACGCCGACCTCGACGTGTCAGACGAGGGCGAACTGCCGTGGACCCAGAAGCTCGACATGACCGCGATTCAGGACGAGCTAGGCTACGAACCGCAGTACGACCTGGAGAGTGGCTTCCGGAAGTACATCAACGTGCTTCGGGAGGAGAACGGACTGGAGCAGGTCTGAGAAGCGGTAGTTCATTTTCGAAGCGTTCTCGGGGTCCAACTCGCGGTGTCAGGTGGATTCGAAGCGCCCTACAGCCAGATATCTGTATATATTTCTGTATAGCTATCTGGACAGCCATCCAGCTAGCAACCGGCGGGAGTGTACAGGAACGCAAGGGTGAGACACGCTATCGGCAAAGGAGAAAAGAGAGAGCGAAAGCAGAGAGCGCGTACTGAACGTCGATTCGAGAAGGATAGATAGATAGCTAACTAGAAATCTTACCAGATATCTAACCCGGTATCGAACCGGAAAGCATCGCATCAGGGTACCACGAACGGACCGAATCGAGAGAACGGTCAGTCCTCACGCTCGATGGGTTCGACGACCCACCCGTCGTTCGGGACGATAGCCTCGGAATCGATTTCGATTAGCTTCCCCTCGCGGACGAGGTTCGCAACCTCGACGAGCGTGCTCGCAGGGTAGTGTTCCTCGTCGAAGAACTCCCCTCTCGCGTCGTGGATGGCGCTAAAATTCTCCTCGGTGAGATGCGGTTCGGGCACGTACACCCGGACGCGGACGACGTCGTCCATCGTTCCGCCGACTGCGTGCAGGTCGGCCTCGATTTGCTCTAGCACGTCGCGGGTCTGGTCTCCCATTTCCAACTCGGGGTCGCGGGCAGTCAGCCCCGCCAGGAACACGCGCTTGTACTCGCGCATCTCGACGACGACGCCCTCCGAGTACGCCGGTTCCGTTTCGGTACCCTCGGTGTAGCCGATTCGTTCGCCTGCTTCCGGATTGATGATGGTCTTTCGCATGGTGTCGATGGTATCGAGGTCGGTCAAATCGTGATGTTCTTTCCCGACTGGCCGTCGAAGACGTGGGTCTCCGCCACGTCCACCGCGAGCGTGATGTCGTCGCCCGCCACTGCGGTGGTGTCGTTCGAGACGCGAGCCGTGAACTCCTCTTCCTCCGGTGATTCGGCGTCCGGAGCGAGCGTGAGGTCGACGTTCGACCCCATCGGTTCGACGACCTTGACATGCGCCCGGAACGTGGCTCCGGCGTCGGTCTCGTCCGTGTCGAGCAACGATGCGTCGTGGAGGTTCTCGGGACGAACGCCAAAGACGAGTCGCTCGAGGTCACCCTCCCAGCGTGCGAGTTTCGAACCCACGTTCTCGGGGACGGTGAGTTCGAAGGGGTCGGAGACGAGTCGCTGGTCACCGTTTCGTTCGACGAACTCGGCGTCGAAGAAGTTCATCGGTGGCTCGCCGATGAATCCCGCGACGAACCGGTTCGTCGGTTCGTCGTACACGCGCTGTGGGGAGTCGAACTGCTGGAGTCGTCCGTCGTTCATGACCGCGATACGGTCACCGAGGGTCATCGCTTCCTCCTGGTCGTGCGTGACGTACACCGACGTCTTGCCGACCCGGTCGTGAAGCTTGTTCAGTTCGGTTCGCATCTGGATACGGAGTTTGGCGTCGAGGTTCGCTAGTTGTCCACTCTGGCTCAAGAGACCAGTTGCTGACACGTAGTAGTCAGAATGAGGCGACTGAATCAGTCGCCTGATTCAGCCGCTGTCCGGATTGGTGCGTAATGAGGCTACCAAAACTCAAACGCATCCTCACAGATCCGGACGAGTTCCTTTCGAACGGCCAGTTGAAGTCTCTTAGCATGGAGTTGCTCGAGCTGATACCGATGGAAGGAATCGAGGGCTCCGGCCTCGATTCCGAGGAGATTATGGAAGTCGTCTTACGGGCTGCCGTTGACACGACTTCGGTCAACGGTGTGACGGAGAACACAGAAGACACTCCAAATCGCAAGACGGTGATGGACTGGTTGCACACACTGGAGAAAGAGTCGATGCTTGACGCTGTCAACGATATCCTCGCGCTGGTGGCAATGACGGTTCTCGACCGCAACCGGTCGAGAACCATCTGCCTCGATTTCATGGACAACCCGTTCCACGGGTTTCCGGATGACGAAGATGAATTCCGCCGGATGCAAGCCCGTGACGGCACGACGAAGTGCCATCGCTACTGTACGGCGTTCGTCATTGCACAGGGGAAGCCGCTGACACTGGCGGTTGAACCAGTTGACGGCGATGACAGCAAGGCCGACGCGGTCGAGCGCGTGCTCGCCCGCGTCGAGACGTA